>CAYXQG010000027.1:0-12729 GCA_964467405.1 uncultured Acetatifactor sp.
CACAGGTATATACCTTCCAGTGGTTGTTCTCATCAATACTCCAGCCCTCTTCCTGAGTATGAGTATGTGTGATTGTAATTCTGTCTAAGTTAGGAGTAGCTGCTTCTGGGTTAGATAATACGATAGTATTTTCGCCTGCAACCAGATTAACCTCGGTTGATACACTCTTTAAGATATTCCAACCATTGTTGCCGTTATCTCCTACACATTCAACTTTCTTAGGTGCACCGCCATTTACGGTTACATAAACATAACGTGTTCCCTTAACTGCATAGAAGATTGTAAGTTCATTCTTAGCAGCCACATCAGAAGTAACGGTAAAGGTAACTGACTCTACGCTCTCATCTGGAGTATCTGCATTGATCAGACCTACATTACCTACGGTCTTTCCGCCGGATGCCCAGCTCTTATTATTGATAGTAGTACCTGCTGTTAATACTGCATCCTCTGCTTCATAAGAGTCTGTCTTAACATTAGGCTCTTCATCATACTTGATGTTTTCGATATTAGAACCATGCAATACATAATCTGTATAATTTGCCTCTGTTAACTTCACACCTGCAAAGGTAACATTTTCAAGAGTAACATTCTTTACCCAGGAGTTCGCACCGGATCCCTGGATAACACACATGTATCTGGGGTTAAAGGTTTCAAAAGAACAATCCTTAACCAATACGCCGTCTACCACAGAGTCCACGTTGTTCTTAGACATTGTCCAGAGAACGAAAGGTGCAGATCTGAACTGTCCGCTGCTTCCTGTATGGGTATTCTGTTTTTCCAAACGGATACCTTCGAATACGATATCTTTGAAATCACCGTTACCATCATCATGTGCAATTGTAAATCCTCTGTATCCCTGAACAACATCAATATTCTTAAATACAATATTTTCAGTCAATACTCTTGCCTGCATACCGATCTTACAGCCGGCACCGCCGTGTGCAAATGCCACACTGTTCTCCATCAGGTAGTCGATCATATCCAGACCGCCATCCTCTTTCTTGGTCTGTGCCTTCGGACAATAGATATCATCACCGCAGACACCGAGACAGTCTGTCAGATGCAGATCCTGACAGTTTGTGAAATCATATCCGTCAGTATGGATGAACTGATAATCTGCTAATAATTTAACATTCTTTACTGTAACAACCTTTGTATTCTGTACATGTACGGTCCAACCGGTAGAATCCTTCAGAGTTACACCATCCATGTAGAAGTTCTTTGCTCCGTTACCGTCAATGATACCGGTTCTGAAATCATCCCAGCCATCAATACCGTTACCGGTCTTATCATGTACCAGTGCGATCAGGTTACCGTCAACCACACCACGTCCAACAAGGCTGAAGTTCTCAGATGTTTTAATATCAATAACACGTCTTCCCTGTCTGCCGTTATCACCTGTTTCATTCCAGGTATAGTCTTCTGTAATACCTGAACCTCTTAAGAATGCGCCTTCATCCAGATAAAGGGTTACATTATCCTTACCATCCAGGTAAACGATCTTGTACACACCTGCAGGTACATATACAGTACCGCCGCCTGCTGCACTTACATCATCAATTGCCTGCTGGATTGCTGCTGATGCATATTCTGTATAAGTGTTGTCCGCATTGTAAGGAGCTTCCGTAACATTAACAACATTTACACCTTCCGCAAGGAATCTGTCATAATCTTCCTTAGGATCTGCAGCAATGATCATAAGCTTGTTCTTGCCGCCTACGCTGGTCTGCAAAATCACATATCTGGAATCCTTCTGTTCCAGATCAAAGGTCAATGTATCACCTGTCAATGTATAATCGATTCCATAGCTGTGCGGGCTTAAATTAATAGTACCCATATCACCGCCAAGTGATTTGATTTCAAAAGAAGCGGTTCCTTCATATGCAAGATGTGCATATGCAAATTCTCCTCCTCTTCCTTTGAAGTAAGTAACTACATCAACTGTCTGACCATCAACAGTCAATGCGAAATCGGGGCTGGTGATCTCATAGTCAGCTTTATCATATGGATTCAGATAATCAGCTGCTGCATCTGCCTGCATTCCGATACCCAATGTCATTACTGCAACTGCAGCCAAAGACATGGTAAGTTTTGCAAAATTTTTCCAAAACTTTTTCATATACTTTTCCTCCTTAATAAAAATTTAATATCCTAATCCATAATACCCTTAAATGCTTCTTCTTTTCTATGAATTTTTTATGGGAAAGTTTGGACTTTTTTCGTTTTTTACTGATTCAAATAAAATATATTCATTTTTACATCTTTCTTGTAAAGTATTACCTTGTTAAAGCGTCTAGCGGTCGTTGTTTTTAGTCAATATGTACAAAATAAGACACCACCCTTCACAACAGGATGGTGTCTTTGCACTATAAGCCAATATACATTGTTGTATCCAGATAAATATCATATCCGTCTATTGTATCATACAAAATATAATCATAATCTTCCATATCGCCCGTTAATTTCCTGGTCTGATGGAGGATCACATAGTGACAACCGTAATCCTTGGCCAGCTCAGCCACCAGATCGACCCTGATCACCTCTTTCGATAATACAGCATGCAGATCGTCATCTCGGTTCCACCGTTTTACCAACACCTCCCTGCCGTAAGGCATACATATCACAGGAGAATACTGTCTCACATAGATAAGCATCTCATCCGGGAAAACTGCCAGCACTTCTCTTCCCTCCACCTTGATCGCCTCACAGATATTAACCACCGGCTGGGGAATATGATTCAGGTTGTTCGCCCTCTGAAAGCTTGTATTACTGTAAATACAGCTGCCGGAAAGGATAACAAGCAATATTGCCATTCCAAGGAATATCCTGCCCTTTGCCCCCTGCAGTCTGCTTTTGATATCAACGACTGTATAGGCCAGTACAACAGTGATCGGCAAAAGCCACAGCACCCGGTAATAGATCTCGTCCCCTACAAAGCGGTAGATGATCTCTATAAATATCGGATTAAAAAACAGAAGCAACAAAATCACCGGTACATACAAAAACAGGATTCTTTTTCCCTTATCCGTTTCTTTAAAATAAAGATAGAGTAAGGACATGAGAAACCAGGCGACTACCAGACCCGTACCCATATAATTTCGAAATAATTCAATAACCGTAGCCCACATATTTAAACCAAACTCCTAGCCAATCAAAAAATACAATGCGCCGAAAATCAGTGCAGGCACACAGCAGCATGCCATTTTCAAGACCAGTAACGGGCTTTTATAGACTGCGCCGGCGCACAATCCGACCACACCTATAAACAGGCACATTAAGAAGGTCCCCAGGGTACTGCACAGGCAGGCTGCCGTAACAACTGCTGCCAACAGGACCCACCGCATCCACTCTATTTTCTGCTGTTTACGAATCCTCTCAAACATCTCCAAAAAAAGCAATACTGCCATAGGAATAATGATATTACCCAAAGCTGCCTTTCCCTGTCTGCTTCTTGCGATCATAAAATTCTCTACCGAATAAATAGAATAATCCCCGAAAATGACCAACAGCGCCGTCATCATGAGAAATCCGGGAAGATGTTGTTCTTTCTCCCTGAAAATACATTTGCCGATCTGATAATAGATCACATAAGTCATAAAGATCAAAACCGTTGCTACCACAGTATGTGCCACGATCGTCGTATGCACACCGGATACTCTGGAAAGAAAAGCGATCCAGATGGGAAAGGGTGCCGTGCTGTGCCTTCTGTTGAGCCCGGTTCCTCCCATGGAATAGGGCATCAGCTTATACATGGTATCACTGCCCTGCGTCAAGGTGGATACGGCTACATAAAAGGCATCATCACCATCCGCATAATGCATGCAAACAGACAATACTAACTGTAAAAGGATCAATAGTGCTGCCGCTGCCCACAGAAGCTTACTGCCCTTACTGTAAAAGGGATTCTTCTCCAAATCCGCAACTATCTCCTTTTTTTTCCCCCACAGGCCTGCTGCCAGGTATCGTACTATGCCAAATGCTGCCAAAGCTGCCGCGCATCCTCCAAAGATATATACCACATAAGGGAAATAGGCATCTCCTTCTTTCTCCAACAATATAAGCGGGACGCAGATACACTGGAACAATGCCCACATCAAAATATATCCGGTTGTCCACATAAAGCCTATGTCCTTTTGCTTTTTATCCACAAGCCTTGCAGGGATCGTACCGATTCCAAGAGGAATCAGTCCAAGCCAAAGGATCAGGGCCGCCATACCAGTAACACTCATTACTTTCTCCATTCACTACTTCTTTATATAAAAGCTCTTCACCTGCTCACAAATATAATCCACCTGCTCTATGGTCAGACCATAGTACATGGGAAGACGCATCAGTCGTTCACTTTCCTTCGTTGTATATCTGTCCTCACCATGGAAGCGCCCGAATTTCTGTCCTGCCGGAGCTGTATGCAGCGGGATGTAATGGAATACAGACATAACCTCCCTGGTTTTTAAGAAGCTTATCAGCTCACTTCTTTCTTCAATATCCTTTGCCTTAATATAAAACATATGTGCATTGTGAACACAGCCCTCCGGAACAACCGGCAGTTCAATATATCCTTCCTCGGCAAGGGGCTTCAGATTTTCGTAATAACGGTTCCAGCAGGCAAGTCTGCTGTCATTGATCTGATCTGCCAGCTCCAGCTGTGCATACAAATATGCTGCGTTCATATCACTGGGCAGATAAGAAGAGCCGTAGTTGACCCATGTATACTTATCAATCTGTCCTCTGTAGAATTTGCTGCGGTTAGTACCCTTCTCACGGATGATCTCTGCATCTTCTACATGCTTACGATCCCTGATCAGTAAAGCACCGCCTTCTCCCATGCTGTAATTCTTGGTCTCATGGAAGCTGAAGCAGCCGAAATCACCGATGGTTCCCAGTGCACGTCCCTTATAGGAGGACATAACACCCTGTGCTGCATCCTCGATCACATACAGATGATACTTCCGTGCGATCTCCATGATCTTATCCATTTCACAGGAAACGCCTGCATAATGCACCGGCACAATAGCTTTTGTTTTATCAGTAACAGCAGCCTCGATCAGATTTTCATCTATATTCATGGTATCCGGTCTGATGTCCACAAACACAGGCACAGCACCTCTTAAAACAAAGGCATCTGCCGTGGATACAAAGGTATAGGCGGGCATGATCACTTCATCTCCCGGCTTAATATCCGCAAGCAATGCTGCCAGCTCTGTTGCATGAGTACAGGAGGTGGTTAACAGACATTTTTCGATTCCTGTCCTCTCCTCGATCCATTCATTACATTTGCGTGTAAAAGCTCCGTCTCCGCAGATCTTCTGGTTTTCCACGCATTCTCTGATATAATCCATTTCCTTGCCTGTATAGGGCGGCACATTAAAATTAATCATTTTTTCCTCCGTTCTCTGCCAAAAACAGCACAAACTTGTCATTCTCATAAGAGACCTTATAATCATATTTTTCGAGCATCGCGATCAAAAGCTGCAGCTTTCTGTCTTCCTCAAACTTAAGACTGTTGTCACTATTGTGAGCCTCCTCTGCGCCCAAACTTTTGGCCGCTGCATAGGCACCCGGCTGCTTTTCCATAAGGATCACCGGAAGCTCACCTCTCTGATCGTCTGCCTTTTCCTGCAGATGCTTCAGATCATTTTCCATGACCGTATAATTGTAGGACGCAAGATCCGGCCATGAAGAAATGGCAAAGGGCATCTCCAGATAATAGGACATGGACGGTATGTTGCCATAAAGGATCACTTCTCTGCCCTTCAGATCATTTTCCTTTACAAAGGCCGTTATTGAGCTGATCGCTTCCGCTCTATCCTCATCTGTAAGTATCCCCTTCAGTATATCATTATTTTCTATGCTTGTGTGAAGATTTTCTCCGCCGCCCCCTTCTGAAAAAACATAAATCCATCCAAACAGAGCACTCTGCAGCAGGATCAGTCCAAAGGTACATACCACCATGGTCTTTAAAGGAAACAGCTCCGCTTTCAGTCTGCCGATCTTTATCCTGTCCGGCAACTGCTTTAAAAATCTGTACAGCATCCAAAGAGTAAAGGGAAGGACAAAAAACAGGTTATTGATGGAACCATACAAATGGTTGTTGCTTCCCAGGGGTGTGATCACAATGATCAATATATGCAGTCCGCAGAGCAGCTTTTCCTGCTCTGAAAATTTCTTTCCGAAAATCACAATGATTCCAATAATGATCGTTGCCGTTAAAAGCATGGCCGCCCACTGGAAGATACAATTTTTCTTTGTATATACCATGTCAAACATTCCCATGCGAAACAGCACATAAAAACATACAAAGGTATAAAGCACACAGACCGTTTTCTTGATCAGGATGCCTTTTTTAACAGGGATCTGATACACCAGCATGCCGATCAGACAAAGGAAAGCCAGATAGCCCAGCCAGATCAGATTCTGCAGATAATTACGGTACTGAGAATATACCATAGAATAGATTGTATAGGAGGATGCCTCCGAGGGCATGGATAACAGACGAAGAACGCCCTGTATATAGGCAGTCGCACCATATTGCAGACTGATCAGCCAAAAGCCTCCGCCCAGTCCGATCCCATATCCTAAAATACACCACATGGTCCGACCTATGACCTTTCCGGGCTTTTCCTTACGGATCACTCCCATTGCCCATACTGCCACGATCAGTCCCATATTTGCCAGATTAGAGAAACGCACAAATACATTGATTCCCAGACAGATTCCTGCAAGCACAAATAAAGGCCTGCTCCTTTTTTCATCCATCAGGGCATAATAAAGCAGTACTCCTCCCGCACCTAACAAAACATAGGTCAGGTAATTATATAACAGTGCCGTAGGACACCAGCAAAGACTCACTGCCAGAAATTCTCCCATAAATACAAGTACCTTAGGCAGCTTAATACTTTTTACAAAAAACCAATATCCTGCTACAGCCATCAGGCTTACTAACAGGGAGGTATACAGATTCAGACCGATCATGGTATTGCCCAGAGGAAGTCGGGTAAACCAATTTCCCAAGGCATTGCCCAAATAGGTACTGAAAAGCCACATGTCGTCCATATGGTCCATATAGGTGAAATTTCCGTAGTTATAACCGGTATCCCACCATTCTGCACCCAGACGGATATGACGTAAGGGATACAGCAGTAAAAACGCTGAAAATACAATATTCAAATATAAATCACATTTCGGATTTTCCTTCAGTTTTTTAATCATTTTAACCTTCTATGTCCTACAAATACTTTAAATGTCTTAAATATCTTTGTTCTGATCATATCAGCCAATGTTCCTGCCGCAAATACTACAAGCACCGTCAAAATACTTCTTATCACAAACAGTACGGCTGATCCTTCTGCCGTTGCTCCCATCCATTTGGGCCACAAGTAACGTATATCGATCTGCTCATGGAGCAGATAAACACCCAATGTATGGGGTGCTACCCGACAGATCAGCCGGGCAAATCTGCCATTTTCATTGATCTTCATATGATAAAAGGCATAAAACAGGGCTACCGCCGCAAACAGATTCAGTACATGATTGTAATGATACGTGCTTCCGATAAAATGATCCAGACTGCCGGTTCTTAAATAAACAGCCCTTACGGCAAGCATAATACCATAAATTCCCGCACAACCTGCCAGATAGCAGCAGATTCCTCTTCGAACACTGCCCTTCTCTGCAAAAAAAGGCAGACCATAGAGACGCATATATGCTGCTACCAGAAAGACACAGATAAACCACAATGCATCATAGCCCTTCCGGTCCACTGCCAGCTCAACAGGAAGCACGGATTTGCTGACCGAAAAGAAGAAAAGCAATGCCAGAACGGTACTCCTAAGCTGTTCCTTCTTCAAGGTCTTTGCTGCCGTAGAAAGAACAGGCTGAAGCAGATACATGATCAGGTATGCCGTAATAAACCAGTAATGATTCATTTGTACAGGCAGTATATTTTCCAAAATACGATTAATGGTAACCTCTCCCGGGGAAAGTACACCCAATGCCATAAGCACCACCGGCACCAGTACGGAATAAAAAAGCACCTGGCAGACCAGCTCTGCCGCGCGGGAGGGCTTAAAAGCGGATTCCACCAAAAAATAACCGCTGATGATCATATATACATTGACAGCTACAATAGAGAGACTTTCCATCCCCCATGCCAGGCAGCCGTTTAAGGACATGCTGTCCGTTGCCTGCGGCAGCAGGCCTCCTTTTCCCAGATAATGCAGCATGACTACCATCATCATGGACAGGATACGAAGCAGCTCAATACTGACGATTCTCTTTTTCATATGACAATAGTCACCTCCAACTATTTTCTCCAGGTACCGGTCGTCTCACCCATCACATTCTCTGTTACAGTACTGATAATGAACTTGGGTCGTCCCTTTACCTCTTCATAAATTCTTGCAATATAATGTCCGATAATACCCAGACTCAGCATAATAAAGCCGCCTATGATCAGTATCAGCAGGATCACTGTGGTAAAGCCTTCTACAGAAGTTCCCATAAGATAGCGGACCAGGGTCTGTACCGCCAAGATCACACTAAATAAAATAGAGATCGCCCCCATTACAGTCACAAGCTGCAGGGGAAGGGTACTAAAGGAGGTTGCATTTGCCACTGCATACTTCATCAGACTAAGGGTGGACCATTTGCTCTCCCCGTATTGTCTCTCCTGTACCTCATATTCTACCGTAGTGGTTTTAAAACCTGCCCAAAAGGTCAATGCCCTGAAAAAGGTATTCTTTTCCGGCAGCCCTGTCAGCACATCAACCACCTTACGATCCAATAATTTATAATCCGAAGATGCATTCATATCCATTTTGATCAGGGCGCTCATAACCTTATAGAAAATCCCTGCCGACATTCTGTGTGCAAGGCTTTCCTTTCCTCTGGCAGTTTTAATGCCTTCCACCACCTCATAGCCCTCCTGCCACAGCTTCCACATCTGTGGAATCACTGTGGGCGGATGCTGCAGATCACAGTCCATAACGATGACTGCATCACCGCATGCAAGCTTCAGTCCTGCAAAAATACTTGCTTCCTTGCCGAAGTTTCGGCTAAAACACGCCCCTTTTACTCTGGGATTTTTCTTGGATGCCTTACAAATCTCCTCATAGGTAGCATCCTTAGATCCGTCATTTACAAAGATCAATTCATATTCTATCTTTTCTGCCGTAAGTAACTCATCTAATACTCTTGCTGTATTAGCGATATTTTGTTCCTCATTATAGGAAGGCAATACAATCGACAACAATGCCATATCGTTTTCCTTTCTGCAGGTACCTTCTCCTGCCATAAGCCTGTGCTCCTTCCGCCTCTTTATCCTTTACGGAGCAGCAATCAGTCCCTTGTCCATATTTTCCGTCTTGACATACATGATCCCGTCTATGATCTGTATGGAATCCGCAGCCGGAAAGCTGTTCATTTGTACATAAGCCTCCTCATAATACATATGAGCCATTGCCTCTGCAGGCAGGATATTCAGTGTAGCTCCCAGATAATGTTCCATAAACAGTCTGTAATTTTCTCCTGTATACAACAGATAGTCACCTGTCATACCGATCAGGTTGGAAGTCACATCCTGTGTAATATCCGTTACCGGATAAGGCTCATCCCCTACCACGCCTACCATGGCGATGGGAATTCCCTGATAATATCCGGGGGTCTGCTCGATCCGGTCCAATAATCTCACACAATAGGAATAGGTTTTTTCATATTTTTTTTGCAAATTAGAATACGCAATATGGTCTGTCACTGCAAAGTTCCATACCAGGACAGCTGCGCCGCATATGACAGCCCACTCCAGCCAGGCCGCGCAGTTTCCGTGTTTCTTTTTGGCTCCGTCCTTTTCCTGCATATGAGTGCGATTGTCTGCAGCCGGTTCCCGGACATATCTCTCAGTAAAGGCTACAAAAACAATGGGATATAATATCCACTGATATCTCATAAGCACATGATAGGTCACATCCGGCGATATGAAAAGGATAATATTGGTAGAAACCGGAAGCCCCAGTACCAAAAGGATAAGTAAGATATAAAACCAGGGACTTTTCACCCATTTATGCCGAATGGAAAGAACCGTAAGCAGGACAATAGTGCATACTCCAAGTATACATAAAGCGATTACGGAATAGGTATTGTTCATCAGTACATTTCCCTTTAAGGTAAATGCAAAGAAATCTCCGTACATATTTTTTACCATATCAACCAAGCCGGTCTTCTCCACTGTTCCCATGCTGTTGATTCCCTGGTAGGAGGCCAGCTCCTTTCCCTGTATCCTTAACAGGATCTGCAGAATAATATAATATGCTGCGGCCCCAAGGATACCCATATATAAATAACGCAGGCTGCGTCTGATCTTCTCTTTCACGGCTCCCTGTTCCATAGCGATCATTAAAATACCGTAAATACTTAAAAGAACCGCAAAGGGAAGATAAGCCTGATAGGTTCCCATACTGAAGGCCAAACAGACTGCTCCTGCCAAAAAGCCCAATTTATGCAGCTTCGTTAACAGCACGGACAATACAGCCAAAAACAGTGCCAGCATATAACCGTCCATGGTAAATACATAAGCAAAGGTAGATGCCAACGCCGGGAAGGATACCAGCAGACCGCTGATCAAAACGATTGCCCAGCTTTTTTTTACTTCTAAAAGCTCCGTCAGTGCCACACTCGTTAAAGCAATCCACAAAATTGCCAAAAGACCGATCAGCCAGGGCAGCGTATAATAAGAAGAGATCCCGCAGGCCACCGTCAGAAACCACCTGCCGGAGGTGATCATATTCTGGTCAAAATACATGCTGTCCAGGCCATCATGATTGGGAATATCCTGCATCATCATGGGCATATGGATCAACAGCCCCATGGCTAAGGCTGACCAAAAGGCAACCTTCCACTGCGGCTTTATTTTCTGCTTTATGAAATTCCAGATTTCTGTTGGACTGCTCATTCTGACTCTGTTCCCGTTCCTTTCTTTCCTTAGCTTTATGTTTACAGCTTTTGTGACAGCAGTGCTTTCGCTGTCAGCTGTGCCCCTTTGCCGTCCGTTACCCGTTTCATTCTTTGGGACAGCTCTTCTCTGGCCTGAAGGGAGGCTTCTAATTTACAGGTCTCTCTGACCATGGCCTGCAGCACCTGCTTCGGATTCTTAGAGAAATCTCCCCCGTTTGCCATGCCTACCTGTCCTGCAAAGCCTTCTGCGATTCTTCTCTGATTCTCTACATAATAGCAGCAAACGGTAGGAACTCCCATGGCACACAGCTCATACAGGGTACTGCCTGCTGCCGAAACAGCAATATCTGCCTCCTGCATTTTATTCCACATATCCTGCACATCCACACAGATATGCACTCTGTTGTTGGACTGCTCCAGCCTCTTTAACTGCTCCAGATGGGGATTGAACCTGCCGCATATGATCTGCAACCGGATCCTTTCCGGAAGCACCTGCAGCAAAAGTTCTCCTAACTGTCCTGCAATATTCAGGGCATCACTGCCGCCCATGGTGATTAAAAGGGTTTTCACCTCGCTCCTTACATGGTAAGGCACTTCTGTAAACTGCGCCTTCACCGGAGCATATGCTGCCCCCAGCAAAAGCTGCATTTGACCGGGATCCCAATTTTCATAATCCAAATCCCCGGCATAAATATTATAATTGATCAGACCCGATGCCCGAAGCCTGCAGACTCCCATATCATCCATATAATATACGGGACAATGCCTCATCAGTGCATTCAGATAGGTCTGGGTGATCTGATAACTGTCTGTAAGCAAAAGAGAAATCTTATATTTCTCCAGAAATCCTTCCAGCCTGAAAAGCTCCTGCTCCATACACCGGTAGTCACTTTCCAATACCAGACACTCAAAGCCCTTCTCTTCCACATATTTTCCGGCTTCCCTGTCAGCGGTAAAAAAAATACACTCCGCGCCCTGCAGCTGCAGTGCCGCAGCAATACTCATGCAGCGCATCAAATGTCCCATGCCGATGGTTTCATTGCCGTCTGCACGGATCCCGATCCTTATCCTGCTTTGATCTGTCATGCCATCCTCACTTTCGAAGCCTGTGCATTCCATGGCTCTGCCCTTTCCGGCATCACCTTTCATACAGTCCCCACTGCTGTTTTTTTTCTGCAATATTATCACTCCAGGAAAATGGGTGCTCCTGACGGAAGGCTTCTAACTGCTTCATGGTATGATAGCTGCCCTTTTCCGTCGGGAGAAAACCTGTCAGCGTACCATTCTTTATGCTTTCCCAGTTTTCCTTAAAGAGCTCCATGATCTCCTGCTGCAGCCTGTTATAAGTGGATGCAAAGGTCTCTTCGGACTCATCAAAGGAAATCTCCTTTCTGCACAGGATACGGCCCTTATCCAATTCTGCTGTCATTTCATGAATGGTAACACCCTTTGGCGTATCTTCCAGGAAACTGAAGAAATTCGGACTGGAGCCTCTGTTATAGGGAAGATAAGAGGTATGCAGATTGACTGCTTTTCCCTGCATATACTGCAGGATCTCCCCGGGAATAATATATCTGTAATTATAGCTTACCAGAAAAGCCGGATCCAGATCCTTTATCATGTCATAGGTCAGCTTATTGGAGATTACATATACCTCCCTGTCGCTTTCCCTCTCCTTCAGCCACTGATACAGGGAAAGGCTCTCCTGATTGTTTGTCAAAAATAAAATACTCTTTTTCTCCATCAGATTAAAATGGATGGGCGTACCCCTTTCAATATCCT
>CAYXQG010000028.1:0-12443 GCA_964467405.1 uncultured Acetatifactor sp.
TCTGCTCTACCAACTGAGCTATCTGGGCAAGGCCTGCTGTTCCTCGATGCTGTCTTTCACCGATTTCCTACAACACGAATTATTTTACATGCTGTTTGGCAGATTGTCAAGAACTTTTTTTATTTTTTTATCCGGTATTATAACTTCTCTCAAAATCCGGCATTTTCATAATATTGCAGGAGCAGACGTACCACCCGGCTGTAGCTGATCATGCCGTCGCTGACCCCGTTTGCTACCAATACGGTCTCTGTAAAGGTATCTGAGATTTCGTCCACTGTTTCCGTATCAATCAACGCCTTTTCATTGATCCTCTCCCACTCCTCGTCTGTTAAGAATATATTGTCCTCATGCACCTGTTTGGTGATCGCCGGCTGTTCCCGGTACAGGTCCTTATCAGCACCCACTGCATCATAGAAATCATTGTCCAGATAATACAGTACACTTAAATAACCGCTGTATTCAAAAACCTTATCCCCTGACCGGATGCATGCCAGATAACTGATAAAATTTGCCTCATCCTCATAAATATATCCCCGCAGATGCGCCAGCTCATGACACATGGTGGCCGGTTTATTCATGATATACATGACATCATTGTAATTGGCTTCCATGGAAAAAGGAAAATAGTAGCCTGCCATATATTGCTGACTGAAAAAATCCGAAGCCGCCAATGGCTTAGGATTCGGATAATAGCCGTCCAGTCTGTCATAGGTCTCTCCCAGCTTCTGCATTACCTCCACAGCCTTATCCCCTATATTTTCTGTATAAAGGATCGTGCCCTGTTCATCCCTCTCCATTTCCAATGCCAGAGCATTGCATCTCTCCACTACATAATTACGCACCCGCTGAAGCTCCTCCAAGGTATAATACTCCTTTTCCTTTCCATAATACTGTTCGGAAAAGGTGGACCCATGATACAGGATCGTACAATTCAGCGTCATGATCATGCACACTGCCATAAGAAGCCATGCAAAGCCGCGCAAATATCCTCTTGTCAGCCGACTGAAGCTTACACAGCCCTCTGCCTTCCCGGTTTTCCTTTTTCTGAAGAAGCCGTACAGCTGTAAAACACCGTTTGTAAGCACCAGTATGATGGTTGCCGCCACGCTGCATACACCAAGCACTAACAGTATCTCTCCTACAGAGAAGGAAAAAATTCCCGTCACTCTGCCGTAGGTATTTACCCAGATTGGGAAAATATATTGAATATACGCATCACAAAAAGCAGTGCTGTTCCATGCAAGCATGTTCACCAGCACTATAGCTGCTGCCAGTCCCATATAGAGCAAAACAGATTTTTTACATAACTTTCTCATTATCCAAACCCCTTAAATATTGTACCCCCGAAAACAATGCTTTCGAGGGTACTTTCTGAATTATTTATAGGATATGCAGTTTTCGTACTCTTCCCAGATATTACAGATCCATGTCTTACCCTGGTTAAAGACGATCTCCTTGCCGTTTTCATCATAGAACATATTTGCTCCGCTGTCTCCGGTTCTCTTCCAGGTTCCTTCGATCACCTTACCATTGGTAAATACCAATGCCTTGCCTGTACCGTGAACACCGAATGCCAGATAATCATTCTGATCTCTTACTTCGCCGTGGCAGATCTTAAATACAACATTGCTTACGGTTACTTCTTCGCCGTTAAATTCATCGATCTGTGCTGCGTCGAACTGATAACGATGGTATACGCCTTCTTCCTCATCCCACTCAAACCATGGTCTGTGGCTGCCGTATCCGCTGCTGTTGCTCTCGGTTCCGCCCGGATAGATCAGTGTAGCATCTTCATGGTCTGCATATTCTGCCGGCCATCCGTCATTTGCAAAGGTAAATGCCTGCTCAAAGCTGTTTCTGTACTCGGTCTTGTAGCCAAGATGAGCAACACCGTCCTCATAGCCCTCTATGGACATGTATCCTCTGTATTCATCCTTATAGCCCGGTCTTTCTCTTCTGAAAAATGCCGGAGAATAAGCGTTGTGGATACCTGTAACTGCCTGGCTGATATTGTCGATCTTATCACTCTTAAGCAGATCCTCTACATAGGGTACTGCAAGACCCCAGTTACAATAAATGGCATCATAAGCCATTGCCTCATATACAAAATAGTCACGGCTGCTTCGAACCGGTCCTACCATTTCCAGATCGTCATAATCTTCGATAATGAGCATCAAGCGTGAGATACGTCCTTCAACAGGTGCTTCATAAATGATGCTTGCCTGTGAAATACCCCACTGAGGCAGGATTCCCTTGTTATTACCTACCATAACTGCCATCGGACGACGCTGTGCTACCTCTGCATCAATCCACTCACCGGTCAGATAGCTCTGCATCATACCATCTACTACTTCTCTGTTGATGATAGTCTCTGTATCAGCCTTTTTGATCTCTTCCGGAATCTCAACCTCAACCGGTTCCTGTGTCGGTACAGGTGTGGAAGCCTCTGATGATACGATCGGCTCTCCCTCTATTCCTGTGATCACATCTTTGTCCTTACCTGCAGAACCACAGCCTGCCAGCATGCCTGCTACTAACAGACCCATGGCTAAATAAGTTAATTTTTTCATACTTCTTTTCCCTTCTCTAAAACTGATCTCCCGTCCCCGGGTAATAAAAATATTGTATCGCATAAACAGTTGATTGTCTACTTTTTTGTCCCATTTTACTCTGCCCACAGGCTCTCATAATCAAAATCCCTGGCAAATCGATACATTGCCTCCAGCTTCTGTTTATAGTTTTCATACGTCAGAAGGTTTTTGCCCTCCTTCATGCATTCAAACATATACCGGTTATATTTTGGTGTGTGATGGGCACTGTCCCTGTAATTATCCAGATTGGTAATGATCTCCGGCTCATTCTGAAAATAAAACACTTTGACATTATCATAGACAAGAAGGCTTTTTATGGCATATGCGTATATGGCGATCATATCCTCCAGCTCGCCCTTTAAAATCTCCTGCTCCCAGTACAGCATACTGTAAGGAGGTATCATGACCCAGAATTCCGTTTCCGGATGGGCCGCCATAAAAGGCAGTACATTGTCCAGATTTTCCTGGCAGGTCTTTATCTTCTCCTCCAGGGATACAGAGGTACTTCCTGTAACCTCATACAATAGGGCATCCTTCGCCCTTCCTCCGATGAGACTGTTTCTCACATCCTCGCTTGCTCTCAGCGTCACCTCCCTGCCGAACAGCTCCTCATCCTCCCAGGTATAAGCCGTATCAATATTATCCTGCACGCCCAAAAGTCCGTCCAGACTTCTTCGGATGCTGACAAGCAGCACATCATGATTATAGACATATTGACCGTCATTATATAAATATTCATCATACAGATAATGAGGACGTTCAACATAGCTTGTCCAGCTTTCGCTTGTCAGCTGGTAGGTATTGATATCCGTTACCACATGTGCAAGAGTCCCCTCCTTTTGGGCGATCTGCTCATAGATCGCTTTCAGGTCATTGCTTCTTGCCCCTGAATAGCTTAACTTCATGGTCTTCCAGCCAAGCTCCTCATCAAACCAGGAGGTGTGCATATTCTCCGTCATACTGGTTCCTACAATGGCACTGTCATATTCCAGATTCTTGGCTGCGCCAGCCGTTTGATAAACCGCATTTTCCAAAATGACCGGAATATTGAAGTAGGGATCATGATAGTGATAAAAGGGGTCTACCACAACGATGAATCCGCCAAACAGTACGGCAAATGTAAGCACTGTGGCAACAAAACATATGACAAACTGCCGAAGCTCTTTTTTTTCTTCCATCTTCTGCTCCTTACCCTGATTTCCTCTTTAGAAATTAAAATAAATAAACTTGGATATCTGCGGAAGCCATACAAAGGTCCATGCAAATATCAGGCTCAGTATTACAAAATACTTTCTGCTCCTGATTCTCTTCTCCACAATTTCATGACTGGAGGGTGCAAACATACAGACCAGAGTCCACAGTAAAAACCATGCCGCTATGCCGATCTGACCTGCCACCTCCAAAAGATGCGGGGAAAGGAAGCTTTCCAGGACAGTAAGCCATACCGAATTGTCGGCAAATGCTGCCATGACCTCTGCCCGGCACCATCCTGCGCCTCCCACAAACAGCCCCCTAAACAGTCCAAAGGCCTGTTTAAAATATTCTGCCCTGAAAAATACCCAGGCAAGATTAACAAATACAAAGGTGCCTGCCCACATAAGCCATTTGGGAAGTCTGTCAAAAAAGCTCCTTCCCATACGGTAAAGCACCTGTGCAAAACCATGAAGCATGCCCCACAGCACATAGGTCCAGGCTGCTCCATGCCACAGACCGCTTACAGTAAATACGATCATAATATTGATATAAGTACGGAACTTACCCTTACGGTTTCCACCCAGAGGGATATATAAATAGGTCGTTAAAAACCTGGTCAGCGTCATATGCCATCTTTTCCAGAAATCCGATATGGAAACGGCCTTATAAGGAGAATCAAAATTAATGGGAAGCTCGAAATTAAACATCCTGCCAAGACCTTTAGCCATGTCGCAGTAACCGCTGAAGTCAAAATAGATCTGAAGGGTAAAGGCAAGGATCGTCAATATGGTGCTGTAGGTATTTAAGCCCCCGATGTACTCATATCCGGCATCACAGATCCGTGCAAAGGAATCCGCCACCAGTACCTTCTTGGCAAAGCCGAAAATAAAATATTCGATTCCGGAAAGCATGTTGGCACTGTTGATCTTTCTTTTCTCCGGATCCTTAAATTGCGGGATCAATTCCTGATGCAGCACAATGGGTCCTGCGATCAGCTGTGGAAAATAGCAGACAAATAATGCATAATCCACAAAGGAATAGTGCTCCATATCCGGATTGCAGCTGTCTGCCAGCATGGATATCTGTTGGAAGGTAAAGAAACTGATGCCCAAAGGCAGTGCGATATTTCTTAATGCAAAATCTTTTGTAATAAAACGATTTAAAGTTCCCAGGAAGAAATTGAAATATTTAAAATAGAACAGTAAGGAAATATTACTCAAAATACCTGCGATCAGAACAAGCCTTCTTAAGGTGCCTGCCTGCATCCGGGTCAGCAGGCAGTGGAAGCCGTAATTGACCAGAATCGTTCCAAGCAGCAGCAGACACAGCCGCCAATTCTCATAGCCGTAGAAAATAAAAGAACCAATGATCAGAACCACCTGTGCTGTTTTATAACACTTGAAATGGTTCAGCAAAAAATAGATACACCATGTAACCGGTAAAAAAAGTAAAATAAATACATAAGAATTAAATAACATATTGGTTTTTCCGCCCGCTTCTCATCCTTTGCCGTGCGTCTTGCGCCGACCAGTACATTTTACCACAAATACCGACTTTTATCAACAAAGCGGGACACGCTTTGCATGCGAATCCCGCTTCCTTTCTGTCTTTTTACAAAATCTTCTCCATACCGATCTTCTGCGGTGTCAGTCCACAGGACTCATAAAACCGGATAGCCCCTTCATTCTTTGCCCAGACATTCAGTGTGACATTATAGCAGCCCTGTTTCCTGGCAAACAAAAGGACATATTCATACAGCTGTTTTCCCACATGCTGCCCCCTGCAGTTTTCATCCACACACAGATCATCAATATAAAGCGTCTTAATATCCGTCAGCACATGATCGTTTACATGCTGTACGAACATACAAAAGGCATAACCAAGCACCTGTTGCTTCTCATCAACGCCTACAAAGATCGGTCTTTGATCATCCCTGATCAGCTCTTTCAGCTCCTCCATGGTATATTTGGAAGCATTCTTTTGAAACAGATCCGGTCTTCCTACATGATGCACCATGGCCACCTGCTTCAGCAGGCGGTATATATCCTTCATATCGCATTCTCTTGCTCTTCTGATCTCCATTTTTTCTATTCCTTCCTGCCTTTTTTACTCGTTTTCCAGATACCATTCTTCCGGTATGGTATCGCATTGGATAAAGCAATCCGGGCACCGCTTTAAAATCCTTCCCGTAACTTCAAATATCTTTTCTGCATCACACAGTATGCATTCTGCCTCTCCAAAGGATACCTTTTTAGCCGCACCGGTATCATAATATCCCTGCAGCATCTTATCAAAGCTTTCTGATATATGGTCCGTATACGGATTGTAATGACGATGCACAGGAACCTCCTTTAATGTACCATCGGGCATTTTGATAAAGAAAGTCACAGGCTCCTTCGTCAGACGCTGAGGTACCTCATATACCTCCTCCACACTGTGGATAAAGGTATTTCTGGCATGTGTTACCCCCACCAGAAGGATCTTACCCTTTACTTTTCTAAGCCTGTCCCAGACTCCGTCCGGAGGACAGGGCGTGGCTGCATTCTCCTCTCCCTGAATATATTCTGTCGCTGCAGGGCCATAGGCCGCTACACTGTGCGTCGGATGAAGGGAGCGCACTACTCCGGGTCTGGTCCTGAAAATATTGGGAATGATCCCTACACAGGCCGGCTCTGTCAGAGGGTCAAATACATTGTACGTCTCGCTCATCTGCTTCCAGGTATGCGTGGGAGTCATCAAAAGTCCTTCCCTGAAATATTCCATCAGGGCATCCACTACCGTATCGGCACCGCCCTCCACATTTCCCATGGCCTTCATCGAGGAATGTACCATAAGCGTTTCATCGGGCTTTAGCCCCATCTCCTTTAACTGCTGTATCAAATCTTCTTTCGTATACATATGCTGTTTCCCCATAGTATTTTTTTCCCATAAAAACACCTTCCCTGTGATGTCTGCTAAAGAATCCGGCAGCATACAGGGAAGGTTAATTGTAATGACTAACTACTCTGTAAGAATTAAGGGCAAAGTGTTCTTGCCTGTAGTGGAGTGGCGCAGTCCTTCCACAGTAGGATTGGTCACATCATGCATGTACATGGCTGCCATATCCAGCTTGCCGGCATCCCCTTCCTGAACGATCTTAATATTATGGCAATACAGATCATCAATATGTGCACAGGAAATATATGCAGGCTTACTGATGAATCTTCTGTCACGTCCGTCATCCTCCTTCACACGGTTACAGCCAAGAGCCTTGATACGTGTCGGGAAGTTCGCTGCAAAATCAGCCCTGAAGGTAATATCTGACAGGGTCAGGTTCTCAATCTTAGAATCCGGTGTTCCCTGGAAAAGTGCACCGCTTCCGCAGGATACCTGGATATTCTGGAAGATCACATCACGAACCTTTCCAAGAGGTGATTCGTTGGTACGTCTCTCTACATCAATATAAAGCGGAATAACCGGCTTCATATGCTCACGGTTTGCACATTCTACCGTACAGTTTGTAAAGGTAACTCTCTCTACCAATGCGCCGTCCTTTACGAAGATACCGATACCTACAGAAGAATTTCTGATGGTACAGTTGGTAAAATGAATATCTCTGAACGGTGACTTGGATTCCGTACCGATCTTCACTGCAGTTGCAGGAGATTCTAAGATACAGTTGCTTACTACCAGATTTTCCATAGGTGCATTTTCTACTGTGGTCTTTGGAACGATACAGTCATCACCTGCGATAATATGGCAGTCAGAAATAATAACATTCTTACAGGAATCCGGATCGATACCGTCAGAATTCAGGTGATAGAAATTATTCAGAATCTTAACACCATAAATACGCACATTTTCACAAAGTCTGAAATGTAAGGTCCAGGAATCTGAATACAGGAAGTTTACACTATGTATTCTGATATTGGAGCATCTTTCGATCAACAATAAGCTGACACGATACTCAAGCGGTTCCGGGATACCCCACCAATGACCCCAGTCTGCCTGGCCGGGTCCTAAGATAGTACCGCCACCATCGATTGCTATATCATCTGCACCATCTGCATAAAGAAGAATGCCCTTTCTGAATCCGGGCAGATTCTCCTGATAATCCTCTCTCTTTGTACTTGCTCTTAAAACAGCGCCGCCTTCCAGATAAAGTGTAACATGACTCTTTAAAGTCAATCCGCCGCAAAGGAAATCTCCCTTCGGAATAACGACCTGTCCGCCTCCCTCATTGGAACAAGCATCAATAGCTGCCTGAATTGCTGCAGTATTCAATACTTCGCCGCCGGCAACTGCCCCATAATCAAGTATGTTGTACATGGTACATCTCCTTTCAAACAAACATTTTTACAAACGGCTCCTTTTGAAAGCCCATCATGTATTTATTATACCTTTTTGTGTTTGCAAAGGCAATAAATTTATTTATTTTTCTGACTATTTTATCCTTGCAGCAGGCTTCGGTGTTCTGTCCACATAATAAAGTCCCCAGTTGCGCTCGCAGCTGTCCTGTGCTTCTCCCTTCCAGGGCTCATCGAAGGCCTCGAATAAAAATCCGATGATTTTCTCCTCTTCAAACCATGCACTGACCTCTTTGATATATTCGGTCTGATTCTCCTCACTTGCCCGGTCCTTTTTGAAATCATCCCTGGCTCTGCTTGCCCAGCCTAACTCCGTAAAGATCACCTGCTTATCCGGATACAGCTTACAGATCTCTGCAAACTGTTTCTTATTTACATCCAGAGCCTCTTCCATCTGATTACCGTAATGCAGGGGGTAACTGTGGATACTGATAATATCCACCACCTGTGCCAATTTCTGCAAAGATTTCCACTCTGCCACCCCTTCACAGAAGGTAACCGGCTTATCCAATGCCTCCTTGAAACGCTTCGCGTGGGCGATCAGTCTCTCTTCCGGAACAATACGCGCTCCCCATTCAGGTGTATTTTCATTGCCAACAGACACAGCGATCACCTCATCCGGATACTGCTTTACCATTTCGATCAGCTTCTCTACCTCTGCATCATTTCTCTTTGCATTTGCAGCCAGCTCCTCTGCAGTTTTCTCCTGCTTGTCCCAGGGACAATTGGGATTGTTCACCTCTGAAAAATTGTCCACACCGATCATACACTTTATAGGCAACTGACATTCATGGATGATCTCCAATGCCCGCCTTGCATGTTCGTTGGGATCGTACATTCTGATATAACGATATCCGTCCGCCACTAAAATTTCCAGATCTTCCCTGATCTGCTCCTTTGCAGGCACCTCTCCGGAAGGGTCCTGTCCCTCCCTGTAGCCTGAATAACAAATTGCTTTGCCATATTCCAACTCTTTCATAAAGCCTTAATCTCCCTTCTTTATGTAAACCTCCCATTGTCTAAAGCCAATGGGCTTCCTGCTTCAAAGACTTCGTAACCTAGCATCTCCGCAGGCTTTAACAGACAATTACAAAAACGCATCCCTTTGACAGCGTCCTCTCTATCCTATTTCTTTCGGAAACTGTTTCCCCTGTACAGATATTTGTCCATCAGATGCACCTTTACCCAGGTAGTCACCGGCCCCAGGGTAAATGCCATGATGATGGTAACGATACCCGGCCTTGATCCCAACAAAAAACCAAACAGACAGGCTGACAGATCCCAACAGATCCTGAGGAGCCTGAAGGGTATGCGGGGCAGTCTTTCGGAAATAATAAACGGAAGCGCATCATAGGGTGCGGTTCCCAGCTGTACCGCCATATAAACGGCTGCTGCCAGGATAAAGATCATCAGCGAAGGCAGCATGACCAATATTCTTCCTGACATGCTGCTGTAGGTCTCCTCAGGTATCCACATTTCATTTAACCGGGAGAAGAAATCAAAGCTGTAACCCACCAGAAACATATTTGCGATCGTTCCCCAGCCGATCTGACTCTTATCGCACACAAAAACGATCAACAGCAAAAGGCAGTTAAACATTGCCTGAAAATTGCCCAAAGAAAGTCCCAGCTTAGATGAAATACCCAGATTTAATGTGGTACAGGGATCCGTACCCAGCTTCGTCCTGTTTAAAAAAGACAAGGCAAATCCCATGACAATCACTGACAATACTACCAAAATAATTTTTTTAATTTCAACTTTTCCAAATTGCATGATTCGTTCCACTCACAAACCGACAGCCTGTCAGACTGTCGTCCTTCTCTTATTGTGCATCTTCTACTTTTTGCTCTAACGGTATCTCCAGAGATGCCGGATTTTTCATGATCTTACGGAACTCTCTCAATGCCAGTGAAAAATACAAGCCATCACAGAAACGTTCATCAGATACCAGCGTAAAGGGCATCTGCTTGCGGACTACAACCTCTCCCTTTTCCACAACAGCCATGTTCTTTTCCTTTCCCATGGCAAAGAAAAGTCCGTTTGTACCAAATTCACAGGTATGATGGTATACCGGATTGATTCCCAGAGACTTCAAATTGGTAATGAAAAAGGAAGTATGGAAGGGACTGAATTCTATAATGGATGCCGGCAGCATATTATGTCTGTCCATCCACATAAGCACTGACGCTACCAGATTCAGGACACAGGAAGGTAAGGACGTAAAAAAGTGTACCATCTTATCCGTGTCATTTCCCGTTGTACGCAGCACCGTCTCCTTACGAACTGCTTCATTGATCTTCTCCGCAATCTCCAGAATAGATTCCGTACCTTCGAACATCAATTTAATAACGGTATCCGGACTGTCAATATGCAGCTCCGGATGAATGGTAAAGCTGACCCAGATCTTAGGTCTTGCATAAATTTTTCCGTTCATGACAAATCGGTTCAGTCTTGGCTTCAATGCCAGCATACGCACGATTCCTGCAATAAAAATGTGCATATATGTCATCTTAATGCCCTGTGCATTCTTTTCCTTTATGTACCGGTCCCATGCCTCGCAGTCGATCTTCTCCTCATAAAAGGTCATGGAATCATAGCGTTTTTTCATTAAAAATCCTGTAATAAGCTGCATCGGATCAATCGAACGGATCCTGCGGCCGTCTGGTCTTTTTCCCAACATAAGAATCTCCTTTATCTTGATGTATTCGTATAATACGTTTTCCCAAATGCAATCCATTCAGCCAAAATACAAATGGGGAGTGCAACAATAATATCCACTACGGAATGCTGCTTTACAAATGCTACTGATAGACAGACCAGCAGACAAAATGCCGTTACCAGCGTCCTGCATCTGACGGATGCTCGTTTTTCCTTCAGCCAGGTAGATGCAATTCCCACTGAATATGCCACATGCAGGGAAGGACAGACATTGGTGCTGGTATCTGCCTTGTACAAAAGCCCTACAATGTCCGTAAAAATATTATCCCTGACAAATTCTGCCGGTCTTAGATCCTGCCTGTTCGGGAAAATAATATAGATCACCATGGCACAGATCTGGGTGGTAATGATAAATTTCATCAGGCTCTTAAAAAATTCCGGATGATACAATGCAAAATACAAAAGGGATGCTGCGATCAGAACATACCATCCCACATAAGGAATTACAAAATATTCACAAAATGGGATGACATCATCCAGGAAACAGTGTACCGGATAACATTTTTCTCTTGGAATCAGATTCTCTGTCAGAAAATAAGCAATAAAATATCCTATCCAGCCGATCAGATATAACAAATGATTATATTGCGGCTCTCCCAGTCTTGACAGACGAAACTCCTTGTAATCCACTACCGGTTGGCTGATGCTCTTTTGGACACCGGGAGCCTCCATTTGGTCCCCCGGCAACCTTTCCGTGTCTTTATTTGTTATGTAATATTTGTGCGGAATATTCCGATAAGGCACTACCGTATGACAGGGAAGCTTTCTTGCCATATCCGTGATCTCATCTGACAGATAATCCGTGATCCTCGTCCGTTCTTCCTGTGCCTCATTTTTACTGTCATATACAATGCCCTTGCCGATATAAATCTTTCTAAGCTTTGGTGCAATATAGACGGGCACAAAGGTCACTGCTTCTTTTGTCTTCTTTTCATAAAGCCTTGCCACATCCACGAAATTTTCCTGGAACCGGTACAGAATATTATTGTTCCGCTCATCCTTCTCCGGAAAGATCAGAAGATTTTTTCCCTCCTGCAGCATCTTAATACTGGTCTTAAAGGTAGACATGATCCGCATATCCCTATATACCGCTATGGTTCTGGCATCATTAAATACCAATACTGCAAGGGGGGCAATGATATAGGACAGCAGCTTATAGAAGGGATAGGTCCACTTCGGCTTTTGGGACCAGAAATCCGTAAAAGCATATTGAGGAACCTCCTTCAGCTTCATCATCTGACCTGCACACCAGGTATAGCAGTTCTCCGGCAGAAAAAGCTCTCCGGCAATGGGTCCGTCCATCTGGGAATGATTTCCTACCAAAACAGCATTCTTCTCCGGCAGATTTTCCAGGCCTTCGATTTCCATTCTGCCGTAAAACAAACGCACAAACCATTTTAATATTCTAAAAAATAGAGATGTTTCCTTCTTCAATTTCAATAACGCTCCTTCCTATTGTGTTATATTTTAACGCAATACCCTCGGATTGTAAAGAACTGTGCCGTCATACAAAAAAATCCAGCATTTCTGCTGGATTTTTACTGCTGGTGGCCGGACTTGAACCGGCACGGGGTTGCCCCCGAGGGATTTTAAG
>CAYXQG010000029.1:0-12430 GCA_964467405.1 uncultured Acetatifactor sp.
GCCATGAAGCAGGTGGCAAAGGACCGGGGCGTAGGAAAGAGAGAAATTTATCAATATTTACATGTGGAGCAGTAAAGGACTGCATATAGCTCAGGGCAGGGCAGCTGCCTGACGGTATGGGAAAGGTTGGAGAGCTTATGGCAAATACAAGCTGTGATTCTTGTGCGAATTATGTATATGATGAGGATTATGAATGTTACTGTTGTCTGGTAAATCTGGATGAGGATGAGATGTACCGGTTCCTGTCCGGCAGTCAGTGGGAGTGTCCCTATTACAGCTCGGATGATGAATATGCAGTAGTAAGACATCAGATGTAGCAGACATCCTGAAGCAGAAGCTTTGGCTTATGCAGAAAGGAAAAGCAGAAAGGGAAACTACGATGTTAAAATATATAAAGCAGATAGCGATCATTCTGACCATTTGTCTGATCGCAGAGATTTTGGAATATGTGATTCCGTTGCCCGTAGCAGCCAGTATTTATGGTCTGGTATTGATGCTGGTTGTATTGATCACAGGGATAATTCCTTTAAGTGAAGTGGAGGATACGGCAAATTTATTGACGGAAAATATTGCGATCCTGTTTATTCCGCCAACTGTGGGCCTGATGGCCAGTGTAGATGTGATGAAGCAGATGCTTGTTCCGCTTCTGGTGATCAGCTGCGTGTCCACTTGGATCATTATGGCCGTGACCGGCTGGGTATCCCAGGGAATTATACGCAGGAGCAAAAAGAAAAATGAGGCAGATAGCGACAGGCAGCACGGAAAGAGGACGGAATGAAGGAAATGATAACGGATGCAGCCTATTTTGCGGTAGTATTGACCTTGGTCTGCTACGGAATAGGTCTGTTTATTAAGAAAAAAACAAAATGTGCACTGGCTAACCCCATGGTCATTGCAACGATCATAATCATCGCCCTGCTTGTGTGGCTGGATATTGATTATGAGGTTTATCAGGAAGCAGTCAGACCCCTTAGCTTCTGGCTGACCCCTGCAACGGTTTGCCTGGCAATTCCGCTGTACAGACAGCTGCATTTATTAAAAAAATATCCGGTTGCGATTTTAGGAGGGATCCTGTCAGGTGTCTTGACAACCATGGTATGTATTTTGCTTATGGGCATGGCCTTTGGATTAACCCATGAGCAATATGTGACGCTGCTTCCGAAATCCGTAACTACTGCAATCGGTATGGGTGTGTCCGAAAAAATCGGCGGAATCGTGAGTATTACAGTGGCGGCGATCAGTATTACAGGTATTATGGGAAATATAACTGCGGAATTCTGGCTGAAGCTTATGAAGATCGAGGAGCCGATTGCCAAGGGACTGGCTATCGGAACAGCATCCCATGCTTTGGGAACCACTAAAGCTATGGAGATCGGGGAGATCGAAGGAGCCATGAGCAGTCTGTCCATTGTAGTAACAGGTATACTGACTGTCATAGCAATATCTGTTTTCATGAATTTTATATAAGTCTTCCAAGCATACGGCGGAAGAAAGTTTTGATGCCGTTGAAGGAATACAACAGAGCGGTCTCCGGATAGAAGGTGATCGCTCTTCATTTATTTCAGGGCTGCGGCATACAATGTTCTGAGAGCCGATGGGAGATTATTCATGTTAAATTATTTGTGGGCAGCCATGATACTGATCGGAATTTTTTATGCCGCAATTACGGGAAATATGGCGGCTGTTACGGAGGCTGCACTGGAAAGTGCGGGGGAGGCAGTCTCCCTTTGTATGACCATGGCAGGAGTTATGGCACTGTGGATGGGACTGATGGAGATCGCAGAGCAGGCCGGCCTTATACAGAAGCTGACAGAGGGGCTTGAACCGGTGTTGCATTATCTTTTTCCGCGGATTCCGGTGAAACATAAGGCAATGGAATATATGGCAGCCAATATGATCGCCAATATTCTTGGGCTGGGCTGGGCCTGTACGCCGTCCGGCTTAAGGGCGATGGAGGAGTTGGCAAAGATTGAGGAAGAAAAGGGTAATTTGTATGTGGCAAGTAATGAGATGTGTACCTTTTTGATCCTCAACATATCCTCCCTGCAGCTGATTCCTGTGAATATGATCGCTTACCGCAGTCAGTATGGGAGCAGGAGCCCGGCATCCATTGTGGCACCTGCAATAGCAGCTACTATGGTAAGCACTCTGGCCGGTATTTTGTTTTGCAAAGGAATGGATAAAAGAACGGCGGGCCAACGGAAGCGGAGAGGCCGTTCAGAGGAAAGGTAAAAGTATTTAGAAAGGTCTATGGGGGAGGGAATGTGCATAAGGTATAGAAAAAGAGATTTTCCTGTCTGCAGTGGCTGGCAGGTGACAGAGAAGGAGTATGCTTGCACATTCTTTCCAATCTATCGGATCTTCTCATACCGCTTCTGATCTTTTATATTGCAGGCTATGGTCTGGTATCCGGAGTAAAGACCTATGAAGCCTTCTTAAAGGGAGCTAAGGATGGCTTAAGGACGGCGGTTCATATGCTGCCGTCTTTGGTGGGATTGTTAACCGCTGTGGGGATCCTTCGCGCCTCCGGCTTTTTGGATTTTCTGGGAGGAGTATTATCCCTGGCAGCAAGGCCGATAGGAATTCCAGGTGAGATCATGCCCTTAATCCTTTTAAAGCTGTTTTCCGGTTCCGCTGCCACAGGTATGATATTGGATCTTTTCAAAACCTTTGGCCCGGATTCCTACATAGGCACCATGGCCTCTATTATGATGAGCTGTACGGAAACCTGCTTTTATACCATGAGTGTATATTTTCTGGCTACTAAGGTCACAAGGACCAGGTACACTCTGCCGGGAGCTCTCTTTGCCCTGGCAGCAGGCCTTGGCATGAGTGTATGGCTGACTAATCTGCTGTTTCGGTAAAAGAATTTATATAAACCCAAGGGATTTTAACAGAAACAGGGCTGCAGTAAGGGTTACGGAACTGAAAAAGGTTGTAGCAACCACACAGCTGCTTGTCAAAGTGCCTTCATGACCCATATTCTTTGCCATAATATAGCAGCTTGGCGTGGTGGGTGCCCCCAGCATGACCAGTATGGCGACAAGCATTTCGCCTCGAAATCCCATGAGAATGGCAATGGGAAGAAAGACTGCCGGCTGGATGACAAGCTTTAAAAAAGTGGCAGCAAAGGCAGGCTTTATCCTGGTTATGGCCTTACGGCCTTCAAAGCCGGCACCCAGTGCAAGCAGTGCAAGGGGAGTTGCCAGACAGGCGATCTGATCAATGGTTTTATTTAAGATGACGGGGAAGCTGATGCGGCATGCACTGGCCGCCATACCAAGCAGAATGCCCCAGATGATCGGATTGGTCAGAATGCCGAACAGGGATTTTTTCAGGGATTCCTTATTAAGTCCGGGAGCGTTTGGGCCGGTAAAGGACAGGACAAGCACTGCTGCAATATTATAAAGAGGAACAGTACCGATGATCATAAGGGGTGCCATGCCGGAATTGCCGTAAATATTCTGGATAAAGGCAATGCCCATAACAGCGGCACTGCTGCGATAGGAGGCCTGTACAAGTTCTCCTAAGATGGCCTTGTCCCTGCAAAAAAGAGAGGAAAGACCCCGGATGGCAAGGATGCAGCATAAGGTTACCAGAAAACAGAAAAGTACATAGCCGGTGTCCCATACACTGTAGAAATCCGCCCGGGAAATATCCTTAAACAGCAGGATGGGCAGTGTGACGGAGTAGTTTAGCTTGTTTAATATCTGAATAAAGGATGCATCCACCATTTTTAGCCGACGTAGAAAATATCCGATCACCATGACCAGAAAAACAGGCATTGTTGCATTTAAACTAAAGAAAAGCTGTTCCATGTGAAAACCTCCCGGAATCTGTATCTTGTACCGGACTTTATTGATGCCCGGAATGAAATCTAAGAGAAAGTATAGACCTCTGTATATAAAAAAGCAAGAATAGTGTGGCAAAAGTCTCCGGTGAGTGGTATGATAACAGCATGGAAGATTATTACTTAATATTCGCAGTTATTATAGCGGTGATTGCCCTGGCAGCAGTATGTCTGTTTATCCTGCACAGAGCAGGAAGCAGGCGTCCCGATGATATTGACCTGATGGAAGGACATGATTTCGAATATTTCTGTGCTTCATTGCTTCGTAAAAAAGGCTTTTTGGAGGTAGAGGTCACAAAGGGAAGCGGTGATTACGGAATAGACATCCTGGCGGAGAAGGATGGCATAACATATGCAATACAATGCAAATGCCAGGCCGCTCCGGTAGGTGTAAAGGCGATTCAGGAAGCATATGCCGGAAGGGATTATTACGACCGCATGGTAGGTGCAGTAATGACAAACCAGTATTTTACCGCACCTGCGGTAGATGCAGCAAAAAAACTAAAGATACTTTTGTGGGACAGAGGATATCTGGACCGCATGATGGAGGAGACATGAAAAGAGAAGATGTAGCATACCGGACTTATGTGGAGATCTTAAAGAGAGAACTTGTTCCGGCTATGGGGTGTACGGAGCCGATCGCGATCGCATACGGCAGTGCCAAGGCGAGAGCAGTACTGGGAGAAGAACCGGTCAGGGTGAAGGTATTGTCCAGCGGAAATATCATTAAGAATGTAAAGAGCGTTATCGTTCCGCATACAGGGGGTATGAAGGGTATTGCGGCAGCAGCAGCAGTAGGTGTACTGTATGGTGATGCGGAGGCTGATCTGGAGGTAATTTCAGCAGTTACCAAGGAACAGATCGGGCAGTTACCCGAGAAGATGAAAGAGATTGAATTTGTGATCGGAGCATTGGATTCTGATCATGTGCTGGATATAGAGATTACGGCAGAGTCTAAGGATCATGTGGCAAAAGTGCGTATCATGGATGAGCATACCAATGTAGTGGAGATGACCAAGGACGGCGTGACGGTGGAGAATGTTTCCGTACGCAGGGACGGCTGTACGGATATGGTACAGGAAACGGACGGAAGTGAGCCGGATTACAGCCTGTTAAATGTGGCTGATATTGTGGATTTTGCCAATACAGCGGATTTAAGCGATGTTGAGGAGACCCTTGCCAGACAGTTAGCATATAATACTGCCATTTCCAACGAGGGACTTACCGGAAATTATGGTGCACGTATTGGTCAGATCCTTCTGCGGCAGGATGATTCTGTCAGAACAAGGGCTAAGGCGGCAGCGGCAGCAGGCTCTGATGCCAGAATGAACGGCTGTGAGCTTCCGGTAGTGATCAATTCAGGAAGCGGTAATCAGGGTATTACTGCCAGCATGCCGGTATTGACCTATGCAAAGCATTATGAAAAAACAGAGGAAGAGCTTTACCGTGCATTGTTGGTTTCCAACCTGGTATCCGTACATTTAAAGACCGGTATCGGTCGTTTGTCAGCATATTGCGGTGCTGTCAGTGCAGGCGTGGGAGCCGGTGCAGGAATTGCTTATCTTCTGACAGGAGATCTGGATGTAATCAATCATACCATCGTAAACGCTGTAGCGATCAACAGCGGTATTGTATGTGACGGCGCAAAGGCAAGCTGTGCGGCCAAGATTGCCATGGCAGTTGATGCAGGTATCCTGGGCTATGAAATGTATCAGATGGACAGCCAGTTTTATGACGGAGACGGTCTGGTAACCAAGGGCGTGGAAAATACCATTGCCAATATTGCCATTCTGGGCAGTGAGGGTATGAAGGAAACTGATAAGACCATCATCGGTATCATGACAAAATAAGAAAGGCGCATCCTAAGAGACTTCTTCAAGTCTGTGTGCAAGATAACTAAAGTCGGCGGGGCCGTTATTTAAAAGAAATTCGTGGAAGTGAAGCTCCGTATAGGCATCCCCCCAAAGGTTATTTGCCTGTTCCTTTAAGGACAGGATTTCCAGATAACCCAGATAGTATTTGGGATAATTGGCCGGCTCCTCTGCAATATAGGTATAAATAGCCTTTGTGGAGTCAGGTGAGGTAATTCCGAAGGCAGCCAGTGCCTTGTGGACCCCACTGTAGGAGAGCCCGTCATAATGAATCATAATATCTAACAGAGAGTAAAGGCATAGCTGCAGATTGCGGCTATGCTTTTCTATTTGGATATATCCGGCTTCCTTGTCATATCCTGCGGCCTCCATTAACAGGGAGGCATAATCAAAGGAGGTAAGCTCCACATATAAGGCCCAGCCCTCCAGATAACCGCCGTACCACAGAAGCTGTCTGACTATATTCGAGGCAGAAGAAAGGGCGCGATTGTTATGATATACGGATTGATACATATGCCCCGGATAGCCTTCATGGGCAAGGGTGGTATACAATTCCGGCGCATCCGGTCTGTTCTTCTGATTGATATAGATCACATTATTGTCCGTATCATCCAGGGGAGGAGTCAGATAAAAAGCCGGTGCACAGTAGGCCTCTAAGCTTTTTGATACCTTTTTAATATGTACACCGGGCAGGGGTGAATCTGCCGGTACCGGGGAAGGAAAGTCCGAGCGCATGCGGTCAATCAGGTCATCCAGCATTCTGTCGGCCTCCGTAAGGGGAAATTGTTCTGCTACGGAGGACTGCAGAGAGGAAAGGGAAGTGTCCCTGTATTGGGAGAGCAGGACAGCAAGTGCTTCCGATTCTTCCTGCAGCTTCTTATTAAGCATCCTGCGGATATCTTCTATGGAACGATAGCTGCCGGTTTCACTTATCAGAAGCTTTTCATAATATTGACGGCCGAGCGGCCGGGAGGCCAGACCGGAAAGGGTACCGCAATCCTTCTGCAGCAGGCCCAGCCCTTCACCTAAGGCGGTATAGGCAGGCAGCATTACCGTAGAAAGAAGTCTGTCATTTTGACGAAGGTAAGTGCTTATGTCCTCTTTCGTCAGGGACTCCTTTTGGGCAAGCAAAAGAAGCCTTTCCTGAAAGGTAGTCTGCAAAAAGTGGGTGCCCTCGTCCAGTTCGGCCTTTGTCAGGATGGAATCACATTGCTCTATGACCTTTTCCAGGGAAGTAGAGGCCATTAACAGGCCGTTTGCCGCTTTTTCCTGCTCATAGGTAAGAAGGGAGAGCAGATAAGTATCGGTCTGCTCCAAAAGCTGCAAATAATCCTCCACATCCTGTCTGGTCCGAAAGGTATATTCTGCCAACAGGATCGGCAGCTGACTCTGCATGCCACGGGCCGGTGAAAGAGGCTCTTCGTAATAGGAAAATTCGTATAAGTCCAGGGAGTTTTCTAAATAGGGAATCAATAATTCCAGGGTATCGGCATCCTCCTTGGAGAGCCTGCTTGCATCCAGGCCTTGGAAAATCTCCAGATATTCCTGCAGTCGGGAGGTATTTTGGGTACGGGCTTTTGCATCATAGCCGGGCAGGAGAACCTGATACTTTTCTATGCCATAGTTTTGGGGTACGGCAATGGTATAGTGCATATTTAAGGTATTGGACAGCATTTCTTCCTGAAAAAGTGCATCTGTTGTACGGTGAAAGCGACGGGAGTCGGTATTGGCAGTCAGCACACCGAGAAGGACAAGGGAGATAGCTGCCAGGAGGAGGGATAAAGCCTTACGGTGCCTGCGTATGGAAAGAATTATGGACTTCATAAACGGTACCTGAAAATAAGATTAGCATAATATATGCCGGAGGTGGGCGTTCTATTCACAGTGCTTTTCTGTGTGAGAAGGCGGCCCGGGACAGGTGCTTATTATGGACAAAAGAGAGAGGACGGGGAGTGCCGGTAAGCCGGAGCATGACAAATATGCCACAAAATAGCGAAAAAAGTCCAAAAACCTAGCAATAATTCAACTGGACTTCAAAAATAGAATATGCTAGTATAGGCTTAGAGTAGATTATAGGTAAGCCATTAGAGGCAGAATGGAGGAACCATGAACAATTTAGAACTGCAAAAGATTGCTAATGATGTTCGCAAAGGTATTGTGACCGGTGTTCACAGTGCAAAGGCAGGACATCCGGGCGGATCATTATCTGCAGCAGATATGTTTACTTTTCTGTATTTTGAAGAGCTGAATATCGATCCGGCTGATCCGGACAAAGAGGACAGGGACCGTTTTGTATTGTCAAAGGGACATACTGCACCCGGTTTGTATTCAACACTTGCGCATAGAGGCTTTTTCCCGGTAGAAGATCTGACCACCTTAAGAAAGCTTGGCTCATATCTTCAGGGACATCCCTGCATCCATATTCCGGGTGTGGACATGTCTTCCGGTTCTTTGGGACAGGGTATTTCCGCAGCAGTGGGAATGGCACTTGGCGCAAAGATGGATCAGAAGGATTTCCGTGTGTATACATTGCTTGGAGACGGTGAGATCGAAGAAGGACAGGTATGGGAAGCTGCTATGTTTGCCGGCCATCGTAAATTAGACAACCTGGTTGTTATCGTAGATAATAATAATCTGCAGATCGACGGTACGATCGAAGAAGTATGCTCTCCTTATCCGATCGATAAGAAATTCGAGGCATTTAATTTCCATGTGATCAATATTGATGCACATAATTTTGATGAGATACGTGCAGCCTTAAAGGAAGCAAGAGAGACAAAGGGTATGCCTACCTGTATCGTAATGCACAGCTTAAAGGGTAAGGGCGTTTCCTTTATGGAAAATGAGTGCGACTGGCATGGAAAAGCTCCTAATGATGAGGAGTATGCAATTGCTATGGCAGACCTTGAAAAAATAGAAAAAGAATTAGAGAAAGCAGGTGAGCAATAATGGCAGACGTTAAGAAGATTGCAACACGTGAAAGCTACGGTAATGCGCTGAAAGAGCTTGCCGGGGAGTTCCCTAATTTGGTCGTATTGGATGCTGACCTTGCAGCAGCTACCAAGACCGGTATTTTTAAGAAGGCATATCCGGACAGACATATTGACTGCGGTATTGCAGAAAGCAATATGGTGGGTATTGCAGCAGGACTTGCTACTGTAGGTAAGATCCCTTTTGTAAGCTCCTTTGCCATGTTTGCGGCAGGACGTGCCTATGAGCAGGTGCGTAACTCTGTAGGATATCCTCATTTGAACGTAAAGATCGGTGCAACCCATGCAGGTATCTCCGTTGGTGAAGATGGTGCGACCCATCAGTGCAACGAGGATCTGGCTCTTATGAGAACCATTCCGGGTATGGTTGTTATGTGTCCTTCCGATGATGTGGAAGCAAGAGCAGCCGTTCGTGCAGCTTTGGAATATGAAGGACCTGTATACATCCGTTTCGGACGTGCAGCAGTACCTGTTATCAATGATACACCGGATTACAAGTTCGAGATCGGTAAGGGTAATGTAGTGCGCGAAGGTAAGGATGTGACCATTGTGGCAACCGGTATCTGTGTAGATTCCGCACTGGGAGCAGCGAAGATGCTGGAAGCAGACGGTATTGATGCAGAGGTAGTGAACATCTGCACCATTAAGCCTTTGGATGAAGAGCTTATTCTGGCAAGTGCAGCCAAGACCGGTAAGGTAGTGACCGTAGAAGAGCATTCCGTGATCGGTGGTCTCGGCAGTGCAGTATGTGACTGTCTCTCAGCAAAGCTTCCGACTCCGGTAAAGAAGATCGGTATGCAGGATGTATTTGGTGAATCCGGTTCGGCAGCAGCCCTGATCGAGAAGTACGGTCTGGATGCAGCAGGCGTTTATAAATCAGTAAAAGAATGGATGTAAATCACAAATGGCTGTGGCTTTTGGCCACAGCCATTTATCATAACAGCTGAAAAATCAGGAAAGGCGGTCATACGCTATGAGTAAAAAATTATTGATAAAAGGCGGTAATATCCACAATGCCATTGAAAGGGAAGCTTTTCAGGCGGATATTCTGATAACAGACGGAAAAATCGAAAGGATCGCTGCGGACATTGCAGAGCTGACAGAGGATATGCAGGTTATAGAGGCAGCAGGTCTGGAGGTATATCCGGGCTTTATTGATGCACATTGTCATACCGGACTGGACGGATATGCAATCGGCTTTGAAGGCCAGGATTATAATGAAATGAATGACTATATCACACCGCAGCTGTCTGCCATCGACGGCATCAATCCCCAGGATGTTACCTTTGAACAGTCCCGTGAGGGCGGTGTTACCTGTATCTGTACCGGCCCCGGCAGCTCCAATGTGATCGGCGGTACCTTCTGTGCCATAAAAACCTACGGCAGCCGTGTGGATGACATGATCGTGAAGGACAAGGTAGCCATGAAGATTGCCTTTGGAGAGAATCCGAAGCGCTGTTACAAGACCAAGGGAATTTATTCCAGAATGACGGTGGCTGCGAAGTTACGGGAATATCTGACGAAGGCAATTCAGTACAATGAGAAGCTGGTTGCAGCAGGCTATCCGGATCAGATCGATGAATCCAAGATGCCGGCTTACGACCAGAAGCTGGAGGCATTGCTTCCTGTTATCCGTAAGGAGATCCCTTTAAAGGCACATGCACACAGGGCAGATGATATTTTTACGGCAATCCGTATTGCAAAGGAATTTGGGCTGAAGCTGACCATCGAGCATACAACGGACGGCGCTCTGATCGCAGAAGATCTGGCAAAGGAGGGTTTCCCCGTAGCAGTAGGACCGTCTTTTGGACATGCGTCCAAATATGAATTAAAAAATAAGGGCTTTGAAACACCGGGTATCCTTGCAAAAGCAGGCTGCAGGGTATCCATTATTACGGATGCACCGGTGATTGAACAAAGATTCTTAACCCATTGTGTAGGCAGAGCAATTTGTGAAGGACTGGATGAGTTTACAGGCTTACAGTCTGTTACCATCAATGCAGCAAAGCACATCGGTATTGAGGACCGGGTAGGAAGCATTGAAGAAGGAAAGGATGCGGATCTGGTATTGGTGAAAGGAAATCCTTTTGCACTGGATACCAGGGTACGCTATACGATCATCGACGGAGAAATCAGATATCAGGCATAAAGCACTGCCGCCAAAGAGGCAGTAGATTGAGAGGAAAAAATGAATATATTATCACCTTCTATATTAGCAGCAGATTTTTGGAAGCTGGGAGAACAGATTAAGGAAGCAGAGGAAGCAGGTGCACAATATCTGCATATTGATGTTATGGATGGTATTTTTGTACCGTCTATTTCCTTTGGCATGCCCTTGATCACATCCATCAGAAAAAATACGGATATTTTCTTTGATGTACATATTATGATCACGGAGCCGGAAAAGTATGCCGCAGAATTTGTAAAGTGCGGTGCGGATATGGTGACCTTCCATCTGGAAGCCACTGATAAGCCGCAGGAGACGATCCGGATCATTCGTGAGGCGGGTGCCAAGGTTGGTATCAGCATTAAGCCCAATACACCGGTAGAAGAAGTGGCACCCTATTTGGATAAGGTAGATATGGTGCTGATCATGACAGTAGAACCGGGATTCGGCGGACAGAAATATATAGAGTCCTGTACGGAGAAGATCACACAGGTACGCAGTATGATCACAGAGAGAGGCTTACAGACGGACGTACAGGTAGACGGCGGTGTTTCGGCTGATAATGTACGCAAGGTACTGGAGGCCGGAGCCAATGTAGTGGTAGCAGGCTCCGCTGTATTTAAAAATTCCATTACCGAAAACGTAAAGAAGCTTTTGGAGCTTATGGGTGAGTAGGAATGCATAGAGGAGCGCCATGTTGTGGGTAGCTCTGTTTGCATTGGCATATGGTATATATCGTAAAGATATGCCAATGATCCTGTTGTGACGGGAAATAGGCTGAATGAATTGACAATCGGGAGGCTTTGTGCTAACTTAATAGATAGCATATGGAAAGGCAATGATGAAGAGAGTATCCTTGGAAATGTTTTACAGAGAAGCTTTCACGGTGTACAGGACACCGGGCTGAGAGAAGGCGGACAAAGAACAGGGAGAAGATGGCTTCTGAGCAGCGCACCGAGCAGCCGTATTGACGGTCTGTCAGGCTGCGACAGGTTCCGCCTGTTACAGCGGATCAGGTCTTATGGGACCCTATGAGGTCCATTTCGTGAGAAATGGATGAAGAGAAGTGGTAACACGGGTTTAAAGCTCGTCTTCTGTGGAAAAGGATAGCAGAAGATGAGCTTTGTTTATTTTAGAAAGGAAGAGAGAAGATGAGTACAAAAACACCTTATTATATTACTACTGCGATCGCTTACACATCAGGTAAGCCGCATATCGGTAATAATTACGAAATTGTTCTGGCAGATGCCATTGCAAGATTTAAAAGAAAGGAAGGATATGATGTATTCTTCCAGACAGGTACTGATGAGCACGGTCAGAAAATTGAATTAAAGGCACAGGAAGCAGGCGTTACACCTAAGGAATTCGTAGATAATGTAGCCGGTGTGATCCGGGGACTTTGCGACCGTTTGAATATTTCATATGATAAATTTATCCGGACCACGGATGAGTATCATGAAAAACAGGTTCAGAAGATCTTTAAGCGTCTTTATGATCAGGGAGATATTTACAAAAGCTCCTATGAGGGAATGTATTGTACACCCTGTGAGTC
>CAYXQG010000030.1:0-12178 GCA_964467405.1 uncultured Acetatifactor sp.
TGATGTAGCAGGTGACGGTACTACAACCGCTACTGTATTGGCACAGGCTATGATCAATGAGGGTATGAAGAACCTGGCAGCAGGAGCTAATCCCATTGTATTAAGAAAAGGTATGAAGAAGGCTACTGATTGTGCAGTAGATGCAATTGCAAAGATGAGCTCCAAGGTAAACGGTAAAGAGCATATTGCCAGAGTAGCAGCTATTTCTGCAGGAGATGATGAAGTAGGACAGTTAGTTGCAGATGCTATGGAAAAGGTTTCCGGAGACGGTGTTATTACTATTGAAGAGTCCAAGACCATGCTGACCGAGCTTGATCTGGTAGAAGGTATGCAGTTTGACAGAGGATATATTTCCGCTTACATGGCAACCGATATGGATAAGATGGAAGCAGTTCTTGACAATCCTTATATTCTGATCACAGATAAGAAGATCTCCAATATTCAGGAAATTCTTCCTATCCTGGAGCAGATCGTACAGTCAGGCGCAAAATTATTGATCATTGCAGAAGATGTAGAGGGTGAAGCACTTACCACTCTGATCGTTAATAAATTACGCGGTACCTTCAATGTAGTAGCTGTGAAGGCTCCCGGTTATGGTGACAGAAGAAAAGCAATGCTTGAGGATATTGCCATCTTAACAGGCGGTACAGTGATCAGCTCTGAGCTTGGTTATGAATTAAAGGATGCAACTCTGGATATGCTCGGATGTGCAAAATCCGTAAAGGTACAGAAGGAAAATACTGTTATCGTTGACGGAGAAGGCGATAAGGCTGCTATCCAGGCAAGAATCGCACAGATCAAGATGCAGATTGAGGAAACAACCTCTGAATTTGATAAAGAGAAGCTGCAGGAAAGACTTGCAAAGCTTGCCGGCGGTGTAGCTGTGATCCGTGTAGGTGCTGCTACTGAAACAGAAATGAAGGAAGCAAAGCTTCGTTTGGAGGATGCTTTGGCAGCTACCAGAGCAGCAGTAGAGGAAGGCATCATCGCAGGCGGCGGTTCTGCTTACATCCATGCTTCCAAGGAAGTAAAGAAGATGGCAGAAGAGCTTTCCGGAGATGAAAAGACAGGTGCAAATATTGTACTGAAGGCTTTAGAGGCTCCTTTGTACCACATTGCTGCAAATGCAGGTCTGGAAGGAAGCGTGATCATCAATAAGGTAAGAGAATCTGAAATTGGTGTAGGCTTCGATGCATACAAGGAAGAATACGTGGATATGGTAAGTGCAGGTATCCTGGATCCTGCAAAGGTTACCAGAAGCGCACTTCAGAACGCAACAAGTGTAGCAAGCACACTTTTAACAACAGAATCTGTTGTAGCCAATATCAAAGAAGATACTCCTGCAATGCCCGCAGGCGGTGCAGGCGCAGGTATGTACTAAAATATAAATAAGAATAACTGATCTGATTAAAAATCCCTTAACTTTTTATAAAGATAAGGGATTTTTACTGTATATTTTAAAAAAATGTGTTAAAATAGTTCAGAAATATGGGGGTAATTTAAGATTCGGCGTTACAAAGGAAACTAATATACGGACAGGATGGAAAAATTGTGACGATAGTAAGCAGGAGTGAAGGACAAAATGAAAACGAATACTAATATTTTAAAGATACCCATTAACAGAATACTGGCTTTACTAATTATGGATATTATCGTGATCCTGGTGGCATCTTTCGGAGCTGTATTTATCAGATTTGAATTCAGCTTCAGCCAGATCCCGAAGCATTATCTGGATCAGTATGCCCGTATACTTCCCTTTACGATCATTATAACTCTTTTCTTTTTCTGGCTCTGGAATCTATATAAGAGCGTCTGGCGGTACGCAAGTGCTACGGAATTGGTAAATATTGCTTTTGCAACAGTCTGTGCGGCACTGAGTCAGTGGCTGGTATCACACTGGGTGCTGAAAGAGAAAATGCCCAGAAGCTACTATGTGCTTTATTGGTTCTTTTTGTTTGCAATGACCTGTGCCGTGCGCTTCAGTTACCGCATCCTTCGGATTATCAACAATAAACGTATGAATATTTTTTCCAGAAATACCGGAAACAATGTAATGGTCATTGGAGCAGGTGCGGCAGCAGATATGATCTTAAAGGAGATTGAAAGCAGCAAATATATTAATCTGCAGGTAAGGTGCATCATTGATGATCAGCCCGGCTGTCATGGAAAATTACTGCGCGGAGTTCCGATTATCGGCGGCAGGGAGAAAATTTTGGATGCAGTAGCAGCATATGGCATTGATGAGATCATTTTTGCCATTCCTTCTGCAAAGAGGGCGGTACGCAAGGAAATTCTGGATATTTGTAAAGAAAGCGGATGTAAGCTTCGTACCATTCCGGGTACTTATCAGCTGATCAATGGAGATGTATCGGTATCTACTCTGCGGGAGGTGGAAATTGAAGACCTGTTAGGCAGGGAACCTATCCATATCAATACGGATGAGATTCTTGACTATGTCAGTGGCAAGGTGGTCATGGTTACCGGCGGTGGCGGCTCCATAGGAAGCGAGCTGTGCAGGCAGATTGCAAGCCACAGACCCGGACAGCTGATCATCCTGGATATTTATGAGAATAATGCATATGAGATTGAGCAGGAGCTTAGAAGAAAATATCCGAGACTGAATCTGGTGGTATTGATTGCCTCTGTCAGAAATCGTAAACGAATAGACCGGATATTTGAAGTATACAGACCGGAGGTCATCTACCATGCTGCAGCCCACAAACATGTTCCGCTGATGGAGGATAGCCCTAATGAGGCAGTTAAAAATAATGTGTTGGGCACATGGAATGTGGTACAGGCGGCAGATCGTTTTAAGGCCGGACGTTTTGTCCTGATCTCAACGGACAAGGCTGTTAATCCGACCAATGTTATGGGCGCTACGAAGCGTATCTGTGAAATGATCATCCAGACCTATAATAACCGTTCCGAAACAGAATTTGTGGCAGTGCGGTTTGGAAATGTGCTGGGAAGCAACGGCAGTGTGATCCCTTTATTTAAAAAACAGATTGCTGAAGGAGGCCCTGTAACGGTTACGGATCCTGAGATTGTCAGATATTTTATGACCATACCGGAGGCAGTCTCTTTGGTGCTGCAGGCAGGTGCCTATGCAAAGGGCGGAGAGATCTTTGTGCTGGATATGGGAGAGCCTGTAAAAATCGTGGATCTGGCTGAAAATCTGATCAAGCTGTCCGGATACAGAGTAGGAGAAGAGATTGAAATTCGGTTTACAGGTCTGCGTCCCGGAGAAAAAATGTATGAGGAGCGCCTGATGAAGGAGGAAGGACTGCAGCAGACGGCCAATAAGATGATCAGCATTGGCAAGGCTTTGCAGATAGATGAAGAACAATTTTTAAAGCAGCTTAAGGAATTGAACGATTATGTACAGCAGGAGCCGGAGGATATCCGCAGCTTTTTACAGCAGATGGTACCTACTTATGTGCCGGGTAAAGAGTTTGAACAGGACTGATCATCCGGGCAGATCATGCAAAGGAAGAGAAAGGGAGTACGTGAATGAAGCGGATATTGATTGCAGGAGAAGGCAGTTATATAGGTACCGGTGTGGAACGATATCTGCAGGAATATAATAAGGAAAAGGGACAAAAATACTACGAGATCCATACAGTGTCCCAAAGAAATGATGACTGGAAGAAGCATGATTTTTCAGGCTATGACGCTGTTTTTTGCGTAACGGGTATTGCCCATGTGGACGCAGGAAGCGTCAGGGAAGAAGAAAAGGAGCTCTATTATAAGGTAAACTGTGACCTGGCGGTAGAAACAGCGAAAAAGGCAAAAGCAGAGGGTGTAGGACAGTTTATATACATGAGCAGTATCATTGTGTATGGTGACAGTGCAAAGGTGGGAGAGAGAAAGCATATCACAGCGGATACAAAGCCCCGGCCGGCAAACTTCTACGGAGACAGTAAGCTGCAGGCTGAAAACCAGCTGCTGCCCTTAGAGGAAGAAGGCTTCCGCGTAGCAATTCTAAGACCCCCTTTTGTCTACGGAAAAGGATGCAAGGGAAATTATGTCATGCTTGCAAAGCTGGCAAAGCTCGTTCCTGTATTTCCAAACATCAGAAATGAGCGTAGTATGCTTTATATTGAGAATCTGTGTGAATTTGTGCGCCTGTTGGTGGAGAGTAAGGAAGGCGGCATATTTTTCCCGCAAAATCATACACAGGCTTCCACCTCAGAGATGGTTGCGGCCATTGCACAGGGAAGCGGAAAAAAGATACATTTGTGGAACATTTTAAATCCATTTGTCTGCCTGGCCTCCAAATGCCCGGGCAGAATAGGACAATTAGTCAATAAGGCCTTCGGCAGCCTGACCTATGATCAGTCGATGAGTGAAGCTTTTGAAGGATATAGGATGTATGACCTGCAGGAAAGCATCCTACGGACACAAAAAGAGGAATAGATGGGACTGATAGGAGGAAAGATGAAGGTTTCGATCATTACAATTGCTTATAACAGCGAAAAGGAAATCGGCCGGACCATACGGTCTGTTTTGAACCAGACCTATACAGATCTGGAATATCTGATCATAGACGGTGCCAGCAGTGATGATACCGTAGAGGCTGCAGAAGAGTATCGTCAGGCATTGGAAGAAAAGGGCATTGAATTTCGCGTCTTAAGTGAGCCTGACAGCGGTATTTACAATGCCATGAATAAAGGAATCGGTTTGGCAACAGGGGATGTGATAGGTATCCTAAACAGCGGTGACCGGTACGAGCCGGAGGCAGTGGAGACTGCAGTCGACATGTTTACACAGAAGTCCTGCGATATTATGTTTGGAAATATCCGTATGTACAGAACGGACGGCAGCAGCTTTATTAAAAAAGCAAGACAGCGCGGCTTTCAGACGTCGAGGGACTGGAATCACCCTACAATGTTTGTTAAGAGCAGACTTTATAAGGAATATCCGTTCCGAGAGAAGGGGATTCATGATGATTACGGCTTTTATTTACAAATGAGAAAGCAAAAACGCCGAATCGTAACAGTGGACAAAGTGCTGGCAAACTTTATGATGGGCGGTGCCAGCAATCATAAAGAATGGAAGGCTGCCGTAAACAGGATCAAGGACAGATATAAGTATTGCTATCGTATCAACGGATACAGCAGGTGCTATATTGTGGAATGTGTTGCCATAGAGCTGGCAAAATACCTGCTTGGTTAGAAAGGAAGCTATTTTGTGAAAGTATTGCAGATTACAAGTCATTATGACCAGGGCGGAGCAGGCCGGATAGCTGCCTGTCTTCACAGACAGCTGTTATCAGAGGGCATAGAATCTGTAGTGGCATATGGTCGGGGTAAGGAGACCACAGATACAGGTGTTGTTAAATTCGATAAGGAATATGAAATTTACCTATCGGCACTCTTAAGCCGTCTGACAGGGCTGAACGGTTGGTGGAACCTGAGAGGGACGAAGCGCCTGATCAGGCAGCTGGAGGAATGCAGACCGGATATCATCCATATTCACGCACTGCATGGCTATTATGTGAATTTCCCAAAGCTATGGAAGTATATTGGCGAAAAACAGATACCGGTGGTATGGACATTTCATGACTGCCATGCATTTACAGGTAATTGCGGATACTTTTTTGAATGTGACAGATGGAAAAACGGATGCGGACACTGCCCGGCTTTAAGAGGATATCCTGCCAGCCAATGGTTTGATTTTACCCGGTGGATGTGGAAAAGAAAGAAAAAGCTGTTTACGGCAGGGGATAAAATGATCCTTGTATCTCCCTCTGACTGGCTTACTGAGTGCGCGAAGAAGTCCTTTTTCCAAAAGTATTCGTGTGTAACGATACACAATGGTATCGATACCGTGAATACATTCAGACCCTTAGATCAGGACACCATGAAAGAGAAGTATGGTTATCAGGCAGACAAGATCGTTCTTGGTATAGCTGTCGGATATAAGGATCCCCGTAAGGGTGCAAAATACATCATACAGATGGCGAAGGATCTTGGGAAGGAAGCAAAAGTCATTTTAATAGGCTGGGAGGAATGCAACAACTCCATGCTGCAGGGTTGTGATAACATCATTACACTGCCTGCAGTAAACGACAGCAGGACGTTGGCCGAATACTACAGTATGGCAGATGTGTTCGTCCTTCCCTCCCTGGCAGAAAATTATGCGACCACAGCGCTTGAGGCAATGGCCTGCGGAACTGCAGTGGTGGGTTTTCAGACAGGTGGTATCCCGGAGCAGTTAGCCGACGGCAGAGGAATTGCAGTAAAGGCCGGTGACCAGGAAGCTTTTACGGAAGCAGTGAGAAGAGTATTAAGGGAGCCGGAATGTGTACTCCACGGGGAGACTCTGGCTGCGGTTGTCAGGAAAGAAAATTCCATCGAAAAGATGACTGCCGAATATAGAAAAGTATATCAGAGAGTATCAGAATAGGAAAAGCAGGACAGAAACAATGACTACATCAGTATGCATGGGCATTTATAATGGTGAAAAGTTTATAGAAAAGCAGCTGTTCAGTATCTTTTGTCAGACCAAAAGGCCTGAGGAAGTGATCCTGGTAGATGACGGGTCTACAGATGCTACAGTGCACATTGTACAACAGTTTATAGATAAGTATGGATTGAAGGATACCTGGAAACTGATCGTCAATGCAGAAAACAAGGGATATCCCCAAAATTTCTACTATGCAATGAGTTTGTGTACGCAGGAAGTTGTTTTTCTTGCAGATCAGGATGACATCTGGGATGCTAAAAAGCTGGAAAAGATGTGTGCCGTTTTGGAAGTTTTCGATACAGCAAAGGCAGTATGCTGCAAATTCGGACTGATCGATGAGAAAGAAAACAACATTCGCACGATCATGCGGCCAACATTCAGCCATGGAACGGATACTGTAAGAAATATTTCTGTAAAGGATGTCTTTTACAAATGCGAATGGCCCGGAATGGTATTGGCCTATCGCAGAGAGTGGTACAGTCAATGCCTGGCAGAGTGGCAAAGCAGACAGCGTATATCGGAAAAAATAACAATTCCCCACGATCTGCTGATCTGTGTGTGGGCAGCAGAAGCGGAAGGCTTTGTGCAAATGGATGAAGAGCTTGCATGGCACAGAAGACATGAAAACAATGCCGGTGGGGAGGAACACCGGGTAAAGAGACTATTAAATAAGGACAGGAAGCTGCGGGAAATTGAAAATTACTGCCACATCCTGGACTTTTTTGGGGAGAACAAGGTTCTGTTTACGGAGAACGGAAGGGCCGCGCTGAGAACCAAAAAGGATTCCATGGAAGGCCGGTATGAAGCACTTGTATCCGGAAAAATCGGGAAAGTGTTGGAAAATGCCCGGATCAGACGAAAAGAGATCAGGCTGGCTACGCTGCTGTGCGATGTAATGATCGTAAAGCGGTAGGGAAGGTGGTAGTTGATATCATCCGGTTGATATGCTATAATAATTCGATATTTTTCAAAAACAAGAGTCAGAATGTAAACGGATTTGGACAGATATAGGAAAGCAGGGGAGTATATTATGAATTATATGGAACAATATGATATTTGGAAACAGGATGCTTTTTTTGATGAAATGACTCGTAAGGAATTAGCTTCTCTTGATCCTAAAAAGGATAAAGAGGAGATAGAAAACAGATTTTGTTGTAACTTAGGGTACAATACGGAGGGTATGCTCGGTATTATGGGAGCTGGCACCAATCGTATGAATAAGTATACCATAGGCAGAGCAACGAAAGGATTTGGAGAGTTTCTGACAGAAACTTTTGGAATAGATTTATGCGCGCAGAGAGGTGTTGTGATCGGTTACGATACAAGAAACAACAGTCACTTTTATGCAAAATGTGCCGCGGACGTATTAAGCAGTATGGGAATCAGAGTATATTTGCATACACATGCCCGTCCCGCGCCTCAATTGAGTTTTTCTGTTAAATTTTGGGGAGCTGTTGCAGGTATTATGATAACAGCAGGCAATAAATCCGGGGAATATAACGGCTATCAGATATTTGATGAATATGGCAGCCGGCCGGTACCGGAACAGGCAAAAAAAATTGCTGCATATATGGATAAAATAACAGACTACCATGCTATAGACTTTAGTGGAAATGCAGCATTGGTTGAAATGGCAGACGTTACGGACAATTACATTGGAGCTATTTTAAAACAGAGCCGCTATAAGAACCTGTCCGCTAAGAAGGATATTCATATCGTATACACACCGCTTCACGGAACAGGAAATGTTCCGATGCAGAAGACCTTGCGTCTGGCAGGTTTTGGTCATGTGGATTCTGTAGAAGAACAGGTTAAGCCGGAGGGAGATTTTACTACAATCACCCGGCCCGACCTGGAAAATGCAGAGACTATGGAGATTGGTATATTGCAGGCAGGAAGAAGTGGCGCTGATATTGTACTGGGAACGGAGCCGGATGGTACAGGCGTAGGTGTGGCTGTAAGAACGACAACAGGATATGAGCTTATGTCAGGAAACCAGGTAGGTGTATTGTTGACTGATTTTATTGCGCAGAACACTCATTTCCCCGCTGATGTAAGACCAGCGATTGTTGTATGCAATGAGGCTTCTAAGCTGTGTGCAGTGATAGCACGCAAAAAAGGAATAACGGTATTTTCAACATTAAGAGGTTTTGAATATATAGGAGAAAAGATTACAGATTTTGAAAAGGCAAAGAAAAATGCCACAGATGCACCGGTTCTTCATTTTGTCTTTGGATATGGAGAGCCAAATGGGTATTTGGCAGGTACACATGCCCAGGATGCGGATGCTATAGTTGCAGGTCTTTTGATATGTGAGATGGCAGCTAAACTAAAGGCTGAAGGAAAAACGTTGCTCGACCATATGAAGGAAATAGAGGAAGAGTACGGTGATTGTACGGATGCAACAGATGGCATAGCATTTTAGGTGACGATTTTCGGATTGTAATTTATCCATCTATTTATTACAGCATGCAAGGCACTGATATGTCAGATGCTGACAGAAGATTAAATGAATTGAGAAAGACTATCAAGGGAAGGCTTGATTTGTAGAGAGGAATATAGAATGAAGAAGTATGGTGTTATCATGGCCGGGGGAGGAGGAACACGCTTCTGGCCGTTGTCCAGACAAAAAACACCGAAACAGTTGTTGAATCTTACAGGAAGGGAAATTATGGTAAATGAGGCGGTAGAACGCCTCGCGTATACTGTTGAAAAGAAGAACATATTTGTTGTGACCAATATTGAACAGGTTGAAACCATGATACGGGTAACAGAAGGTAAGGTGTTACCAAAGAATATTTTGGCAGAGCCTTCTGCCAGAAATACGGCGGCATGTGTGGGATATGCTGCAATCGAAATTATGAAGAAATATGGGGACGGTGTGATGATCATTACCCCATCGGACGCTTATATAAAGGATACAGCGGCCTTTACGAGAGTGCTTTCAAAAGCTGTAAAAGCTGCTGAAGTACAGGATAAATTAGTAACTGTCGGTATTACACCCACCTTTCCGGCAACCGGATATGGTTATATTAAGTTTGATCAGCAACAGGACGATGATGTAAGATCGGTAATTGAATTTAAAGAAAAGCCGGATGAAGAGACCGCAAAAGAATATCTTTCTTCGGGTGATTATGTATGGAACAGTGGAATGTTTATTTGGAAGGCCAGCACAATATTGAAAAAGTTTGAGCAGCTTATTCCTGATATTTATGCTGATTTGATGGAAATTGGAGATGCAATGAATACTGAGGAGGAGGAGAAGGTCATTCAAAGGGTGTATCCTGCAATACGAAAAATTTCGGTGGATTATGCGATTATGGAACCGTCAGCCGGAATAGGAGATGTTTTAGTCGTACCCGGAGAATTTGGCTGGAATGATGTGGGAAGCTGGGATATGATGGAGGTCCTTCATGATGTGGATGAAAAAGGTAATGTTATGTTGGGCGATAGTGTGACAGTCAATACAACAAACAGTATCATTTATTCAAGTGGTAAATTAGTAACTGCGGTCGGATTGGACAATATAATTGTCGTTGAAACACCGGATGCTGTTATGGTTTGTAATAAGAACAACGCACAGGATGTTAAGCTTATTGTGGATGAACTGAATGCGATGCAACGTACAGATGTACTGTAATGTAATGATAAAACAGTAGAGGAGAAAGCATGGTACAAAGAATTAAGGATATATATGCATACAGAGATATGATTTTCAGCCTTGTTAGAAGAGAATTACGCGGTAGATATAAAGGTTCCGTTTTGGGATTCTTGTGGACATACATTAATCCGTTATGCCAGGTGATCATATATTCGGCGGTATTTTCTGTGATTTTCAGAGTGAACATAGATAAATTCTATTTATATATGATTATTGGTATGATGCCGTGGACCTTTTTTAATACCTCGGTGCAGGGAGGCGCTACATGTCTGCGGGCACAGGCGGATATGATCAAAAAGATATATTTTCCAAGAGAAGTCATACCGATATCGTATGTGACAAGTGCATTTGTAAATATGCTGTTTGGTTTTATTATTGTTTTCTTGGCAGTTATAGTATCGGGATATGGTTTTAATCTGAAAGTGATTTTGTGGCTTCCGGTAATAATGATATGTGAGTATCTCTTGGCTTTGGGAATTGCATTTATTGTCTCCGCGGTTACAGTGTATTTCAGAGATTTAGAGCAGATAATCAGTGTTGTTATGATGGCATGGATTTATGTGACTCCCATTATGTACAACATGGAATATGTACCTGAAAAATTCAGATTCCTGATTATGCTTAACCCTATGACCCCTATTGTGGAGGTGTACCATCAGATTTTATATTATCGTATGACGCCGACTACAAATTATTTATTATTGGCCGGCGGAACAAGTGTAATTGTTTTTATAATCGGAGTATTGGTATTTGCTAAGTTAGACAGAAATTTTGCGGAGGAAATGTAGTGGAAGACAGCAAGGTAACAGAAAATCGAGAGATAACGATTGAAGTGAAAGATGTAAAAAAGAAGTTTAAGTCTTATCAGGACAAGGCAACTTCTTTTAAAGAAAGATTTGTAAATCCTTCCCGGGGAAAGCATGAAGATGTTATGGTACTTAAGGGAATCAGTTTTAATGTGCATAAAGGCGAGGCAATCGGTATTATCGGAAAAAATGGCTGTGGTAAGAGTACTACATTAAAGCTGCTTACGAGGATCCTGTATCCGACGGAAGGAAAAATTCAGATTAAAGGAAGAGTATCCAGTCTTATTGAACTTGGAGCAGGATTTCATCCGGATATGACAGGACGGGAGAATATCTATACAAATGCGTCTATTTTTGGTATCACCAGAAAGGAAGTTGATCAAAGAATAAGTGATATTATCCGTTTCTCAGAATTGGAGGAGTATATTGATAATCCGGTCAGAACCTATTCTTCCGGCATGTATATGAGACTTGCATTTGCTGTAGCAATCAATGTGGATGCAGATGTGTTGCTTATTGACGAGATTTTGGCAGTAGGAGACTCAGCCTTTCAGAAAAAATGCTTTGAAAAGCTGAAGGAAATCAAAGAAAACGGCACTACAATTGTTATTGTTTCTCATTCCATGGATCAGATGTATAAAATCTGTGACAGATTGATATGGATTGAAAATGGTCTGATTAAGGATGAGGGCGCTCCGAGGATTGTAGGAGAGGAATATCTGGCTGCCATGGAAGGCAGAAGACTGGACCGTATTGAAGTGGAGAATCAGCAAAAGAAGGAAGAGCTGGAAAGAAAGATACGGGAAGAACAGGAAAAGCAGGATGAGCTGGCTGAGATGGAGCGAAAAAAGCAGGAAATTGCCTGCAATGAAACCTTAAAGGATGTGTGTTCCTTCTACCAGCCCGGTGCACGCAGAAAGTTAGACGGTAACATCCGGTATACTAAAGTTGTTTTGAAAGATGAAGACGGCAATGAAACAAATCAGTTACTGACAGGAAGAAACTATAATCTGGATTTGTTATATGAGACAGAAGAACAGTATAAGGATATTCGGTTTGTAATAGGTATTACCCGAGATGATGGGGTGTATTGCTATGGGACATATGTAGAAGTAGCGGGCGATCTGGTGATGAAAGGCAAAGCCAGCATTTCTTTTAAAAATTCGCTGCTTAAAGGAAGCTATGTACTGGATTTATGGATAGAGAAATTTGATTGTACGCCTCTCGATAGTATATACAGTTT
>CAYXQG010000031.1:0-12035 GCA_964467405.1 uncultured Acetatifactor sp.
CTTTTTGTACCTTTACTGCACCAATTTCGATGATACGATTCTTGATCGGAGAGAAGCCTGTAGTCTCTATATCAAATACAACATAATCTCCGTCAAAGTCCTGTCCCTTGTCATTGGTAACAATCTGGCGAAGATCATCCACCAGATAGGCTTCCACACCATAAATGACCTTGAAGAAATCCTGCTTATCCGGATTTTCCTCACCGGCTGCGATACGTTTCTTCTTTTCATCCGCCCATAGATCATCCCATACATGATTTGCGTCCGTAAATCCCTGAACAACACCATGATCGGTTATGGCAATGGCCTTATGCCCCCATTTATAGGCACGTTTAACGATATCCTTTGCTTCTGAAACAGCATCCATATCGCTCATTTTGGTATGACAATGAAGCTCCACACGTTTTCGGGGAGCCGTATCTACTCTTCCTGTTGTAAAATCAGGGATTTTCTTAATACCTGCAACGGAACCTATGGTCAGCTCATGGTCAAATTTATCCACCATACTGATTCCCTTCAGTTTTACAAAGGCCCCGGCCTTTACTCCGGCCTCTATTTCCTTCACCTGATCATTGCGGGCAAACATCTTTACGGTAATGGTATCCGTAAAATCAGTGATATCAAAGATAATAATGGTCTTTTCATTCTTTATCTCACGCTTATCAACGTTTAGGATTTTTCCCCTGATCGTCACCTCACCCATCTCACCAATCAGCTCCTCCAGCTTCATGGTCTCATCTTCAAAATCACGTCCGTAGATCACATCCGGATTATCTGAACGTTTGATACTTCTGCCAAAATCACCCTTACGCTTAAAATCCTTCTTTCCGAATTCTGTTTTCTTAAATTCGCCTTTTGGAGAAGAAATCTGCCGGGCATTCTGTGCTCCTGCTGCCTGTTTTTCCCCGGACGCGCCGCCTCCTGCCTGTGTCTTTTCCTTCACACCTGCTGTCTGTGCTGCATTTTCTGCCTGTACGAATGCATCAGGCTCTGTAAAGGAATCCTCCTGCTTTGTATTCTTCGTCACACGCTTATAGATTTCTGCCACTTCCTGGCGAAGCCGCAGCTCATCCTCTTCCTCATGCCTGCCGGTTACGGCTTCCCTGTATTCTATGTAAATGGATACGGAAAATCCGCAGCGTTCTACCAGGATCTTCTGTAAAATATCATTTAATTCCTCTTCTTTACTTCTCGCAATAACAGAATCCTCCAGATTAACGATCATCTTTGTTTCTGAAGGGAATTCAAATATTGCATTCTTCAAAAGATTATAAGTAACATGAGAATAATCCATCATCTCTGCCAGAATACTGTCCAAATAAATATCCATCAGCTTTTCCGGCGTATACTGGGTAGATAATTCAAATTTCTCATAAATTTTAATTGTTATATTTGCACTCGGAAAAAGCTGATTCTTTATTGCTTCCTCTGCATACCAGATATCCTCCTTCATAATCAGACGGCTGCTGAGAATATAAACTCTCAGAAAATCCTTTCTCTTAGTGGCCGTCACCTTTTCTACAGAGGTCTGCTCCATAATATCATAAATCTTTTTTTCCAGTGTAAGTGAAGGGAATACTTCAAAAAACGGTTTTCCCACTATTCATTCCTCATTTCTGACCAAATACTCCTATTCGCAGTCCGGTGCTTATTCCTTATCCTGCTTCCAATTGTCCAATTCCTCTTTCAGAGTCTCCAACAGCTTCTCCTCAGGCACCTTCTTAACTACCTGACCCTTCTTGATCAAAAGGCCCTCTCCGATACCGCCTGCAATACCCAGGTCCGCTTCCTTTGCCTCACCCGGGCCGTTTACTGCACAGCCCATTACAGCCACCTTAATATCAAGCGGATAATCCTCCACCATTTTTTCCACCTTGGCAGCCAGTCCGATCAGGTCGATTCTGGTTCTTCCGCAAGTAGGGCAGGATACAACCTCTATGCCACCCTTTCTAAGACCCAGTGTACGCAGAATCAGCCGGGCAGATTTGATTTCCTCTATCGGATTTCCCGTCAAGGATACCCGGATGGTATCCCCGATACCCTGGTTTAATATGATTCCAAGACCGATTGCAGATTTTATATTACCACTCTGTACTGTTCCTGATTCCGTAATACCTACATGCAGAGGATATACTGTCTTTCCTGCCAAAAGCTCATGAGCCTTGACACACATCATTACATCGGAGGATTTGATACTGATTACCAGATTATCATATCCCAAATCCTCAATGATCTTCACCTTATCTAATGCACTCTCCACAATGCCCTCTGCAGTCACACCATGGTATTTTTCAACCAAATGCTTTTCCAGGGAACCGCTGTTAACTCCCACACGGATGGGAATATTACGCTCCTTTGCCACATCTACAACAGCCTTTACCTTTTCTATGCTGCCGATATTGCCCGGATTGATACGGATCTTATCCGCACCGTTTTCCATAGCTGCAATGGCCATTTTATAATCAAAATGAATATCTGCTACCAACGGAATATGGATCTGCTTCTTGATCTGAGCCAGAGCCAGGGCTGCTTCCATGGTAGGAACCGTACAGCGGATGATCTCACATCCTGCCTTTTCCAGTTCCAATATCTGTGCTACAGTAGCTGCAACATCCTCTGTCTTTGTATTTGTCATCGACTGAATCAAAATAGGATTCCCGCCGCCGATTTTTCTATCTCCGATCTGTACTACCTTAGTATGTTCACGATACATAACAAATTCCTCCTGCACCGACAATCTGACATTGCCCATATAGAAGGAATTTTACCATATTTTCTATTTATTTACCATTGCTTAATTATATAAATTTCAAAGTCTTTACACGCTGCCTCTTTTCAAGGATAAAGGGCTTTTCTTCCTGTCGGGACTTCAGTTTTCCCTCGCAAACCAGCCGGGGCTGCTTTGCTTAGCCATTCCCAGCAGACACATGTATATTAATTTCGCAGACAATTCATCCTGCCGAAGCTCCGTTTTATACTTCTTTCGAAGTATATCCGCTATCTGCTCTGTGGATTGAGGATAATAATCCAATACTTTTCTCAAAGTCTTTGTCAGTTCCTCATCCTCTGCTATCATTCCCACGTCCTCATCCTCTATTCCGATGCTTTCCCCTGCTATATCCTTTTGCTCTGACTGGCATCTTCGCATGGCCTCCGACTTCTTAGGAAGTAACTGTTTTAAGTCCTCTATAAAATCCTCAGGAAAAAGAAATACATGTGCCCCTTCTTTTATCATCCGATTACAGCCATCGCTTAAACGGTCCGTCACTCTGCCCGGTACTGCATAAATATCCTTGCCCTGTTCCAATGCCATTTCCACCGTAATGGAGGTTCCGCTTCTTTGTCTTGCCTCAATGACTACCAGTACATCTGCTAATCCGCTGACGATTCTGTTACGGGGCGGAAAAAGCTTTGCCATAGGCTCCGTTCCCGGCGGATATTCCGATAAAATACCACCTGTCCGGCATAACTCATGATACAGCTTACGATTGCTTTTCGGATAGCAGATATCCACACCGCAGCCCAAAACACCAAAGGAGCTGCCTCCTGCCTTCAGTGCTGCTGATTGACTGATTCCGTCAATTCCCCGTGCCATACCACTGATTACCTGAATTCTTCTCTCCCCCAATATTTTCCCAAGCTCCACAGCAACATACTCTCCATAGTCCGAACATTCCCTGGCTCCGATAACCGCAACAGATATAAGCTCTTCCTTCGGCAGCTGTCCCTTATAATAAATACAAAGCGGCGCATCCGGTATCTGCAGAAGCTTCTTCGGAAACCCATCATCCAAAAAGGATACTAATTCTATCCCTTCTCTGCATGCTCTCTCAAAGCCCTCCGTCACATCTATCTTTCCCTTCGCCTGCCAAAACAGCTCCTGCTTTTTTTCTTCCAGGATACAATTGACCAGCTTCCCGCTGCCCTTATAAACCTCCTCTGCACTTCCAAAGGCCTGCAGAAGATTCTTTTTTGTATTCTTTCCAAGCCCCGTTATACCATCCAGCCAATACATATACTTATCTGCCATCAACCATTCTCCTGCACATTTTTTTCAACAAAACGGTAGGCAAGTGCCTCACTGATATGCTTTTGCGAGATTCTCTCACATTCCTCCAGATCCGCAATCGTTCTCGCCACCTTCAATACACGATGATAAGTTCTGGCACTTAATTTCAATCGGGTATAGGCTAACTCCATCAACTGCTTCTCACTGCTTCCGAGCTCACAAAACCGGTCAATATCCGCTGCAGGCATTTCCGCATTAAAGGAATAGGACTTATCCGCAAAACGTTCCTTCTGCAATCTTCTGGCTGCTTCTACACGTTTGCGAATCGTTTCCGTGCTTTCTTCCCTTCCCGTACTTTGCAGCTTATCTAATTCCACTCTTGAGGTCTCCACATACATATCGATCCGGTCTAGCAAAGGGCCTGAAAGCTTATTTCGGTAATTTACAATATCCTTCTGCGAACAGGTGCAGCGGTTTTTGTCCGGATAATAGCCGCATTTACAGGGATTCATGGCACATACCAGCATAAAATTCGCCGGATATTGATAATTTCCCTGCACTCTTGCTATATTGACCGTATGCTCCTCAAGAGGCTGACGCAAGCATTCCAAAATATACCTTGGAAACTACGTTAATTCATCCAAAAACAGAACTCCTCTGTGAGACAGGGAAATTGCTCCTGGTCTGATTTTGGCGCCGCCTCCCACCAATGCAGCATTGGAAATCGTATGATGGGGACTTTGAAAGGGTCTTTGTGTGATCAAAGGCTCCTCTGCATTCAGCATCCCTGCCACACTATAAATTGCCGAAACCTCCAGACATTCCTCTTCTGACAATTCCGGCAAGATTCCGGGTATTCTTCTTGCAATCATGCTCTTTCCTCCTCCCGGAGGACCCTCCATTAACAGATTGTGAAAACCTGCAGCAGCTATCTCTGCAGCACGTTTTGCTGCCTCCTGCCCTCTGACCTGTGCAAAATCCGGCCGCTCCTTCTCTTTATTTCTCTCACGTATCATATGTAATGTACAATGACCGGCTGGTAAAATCTTATCTTTACGCAGTTCATCCTTCTCCTGCAAAAAAGCTACCAGCTGACGTATGTCCGAAACACCCCTTACCGTGATTCCGGGTATCACGCTGCCCTCTATAGAATTACCTTCCGGTACCAGGCAGCATTTCATGCCGCCTTCCTGTGCTGCTCTGACAATGGGTAAGATCCCACTTACAGGCTTGATCTCACCGTTTAGTCCAAGCTCCCCTATAAACAGACAGCCTTCACAGGCTTCCTTTTCAAAATAACCGAGACTCATCAGAATTCCTATGGCAATCGGAACATCATACCCGGTTCCCTCCTTCCGGATATTTGCCGGGGATAAATTGATGGTCACCTTGTTCGGCGGCAGATCATATCCGGCATTTTTCAAAGCAACCTGCACCCTTTCCTTTGCTTCCTTCACTTCATTGTTCAGCGAACCTACCATACAAAAGCCCGGCAGTCCGCTTGAAATGTCAACCTCTGCATGCAGCAGATAGGCTTCCATGCCATTCAGTCCCCCTGTTATGATCGAACTAAACATAATTCTCCTTTCCTCAAACACTTCCTTTGAAATAGGGCAGAAACTGCCGCGAAAATAACTAGACACGCAACTATATTGATTCAATATTAGATGTATTTATAATATCACATTTTTACAAGATTACAAGAGAAAATATTGTAAAAATAAACTTTTGTTTCAAACAAAAAAGGATTCCTCTTACGGAACCCTTTTAAGAGCTTCTTTCCTCAAACCCTCTCAAATCTGTTTTTCAGCTTTTGCAATGCCTTTTTCTCAATTCTGCTTACATAGCTTCTGGAAATTCCAAACATATGCCCAATATCATTTTGTGTCATTTCCCTGCTGCCGGCCAGTCCATAACGTAAAATGATGATCTGCTGCTCCCTTTCCGTCAGACACTCCCTCATATATGCAAAGAGCTTTTTAATATTTCCCTGCAGTTCCATTTTATCTACAACATCATATTGCTGCTGCTCCACAATATCCATCAGCCGGATCTCATTACCTTCCTTATCCTGACCGATCGGTTCAAATAACGAAACATCTCTTGCCGTCTTTTTCTTTCCCCGAAGCATCATTAATAGTTCATTATCAATGCAGCGGCAGGCATAGGTGGCAAGCCTTCCCTTCTGTACATTAAAGGAATCAATTGCTTTTATCAGCCCGATACAGCCAATAGAAATCAGATCCTCCATTTCTTCATCCACATTTTGGTATTTCTTCGCTATATAGGCAACCAAACGTAAATTACGTTCAATCAGGATATTTTTGGCCTCCTTAGCAGCTTCCGGATCATCCCCTCCCAACTGCATAAGATAATATTCCTCTTCTCCTGCGGTCAATGGCTTTTGAAAGGTTCTCAAAGGCAAACCTCCGTAGGATTTCTCTTAAAATTATCTTATGTAAGTAGGACAGTTACAGTGCGTTCCATTTCAAAAAATAGAAGGTTCCAAAAAATCTGCCATGACATAATTACTGACATCCAGGCCTTTCTTTGTAAGCTTCAGATACTTTTCCCCGTTATCTGCCATATATTCCTCCAAAAGGCCCTCCTTCTCATGCTTATTGATCACCTCGTCATACACTGCCTCCAGTGCAACTCCGAATTCCTTATAAAAAGCATCAAAGGATACTCCTTTGATCAGACGAAGTCCTAAAAACATGGTTTCCTCCATCTGCTCTGCCTTACTTAAGGCATTCTCTTCTTCTCCGCCGGCGCATGGGTTCTTTATATACTGATCCCTGTCCGTTGTATTTTGAAAACGTACATTTTCCATCAGGGATGCTGCACCGATTCCAAATCCCAAATAATTTTTCCGCACCCAATAGCCCACATTATGCCTGCACTGCCTTCCCGGCAATGCATAATTCGATATTTCATAACGTTCATATCCGTACCGCTTCAAAAATACACCTGTCAGCTCATACATTCTTCTTTCCGTATCTTCATCCGGCAGGGACAGCTGTTTTCTCTCATTCAGTTCAAAAAAAGGGGTATCTTCTTCTATGATCAGACTATATGCGGAAATATGCTCCGGCGGCGGATTTAAGCCTGCCACCCTTTGTAATGTTGTCTCGTAGGATTCGTAGGATTGACCGGGCAAAGCACTCATAATATCCACATTAATATTGTCAAATCCTGCCTTTCTTGCAAGATCATAGGCTTCTAAAAATTGTTCGTAAGTATGAATCCGTCCAAGCACCCTTGCTTCTTCATCAACCGTTGTCTGCATACCGATACTTAAACGATTGATGCCGGCCTCTTTGTATAGACACAAAGACTGTTTCGAAACTGTACCCGGATTGATTTCCATAGTGATCTCGGCCTGCTCCCACAGATCATAATTTTCTTTCAAAATCTGCATAATGCGCCGGATCCATGACGGATTCACAATACTTGGCGTACCACCTCCGATAAAGACCGTTGATACCTTATAGGCAGTACACTCCCCGCTTCGCTGTATCATTTCCCTGCACAATGCTTCCATATAAGCATCCTGTACTTTCTGACCTGCCGGGGCGGACAAAAAATCACAATATTTGCATTTTCTGACACAAAAGGGAATATGAATATACAGTTCCAGATCTTTCTTGTTCACGTTCTCATCCTTTCAAAAAAGGGAGTCCTGCATGACTCCCTTTTCTTATGCTTATTATCTGTCATCCAGCTTCAGCACACTCATAAATGCTTTTTGCGGTATTTCTACATTACCGATCTGACGCATGCGCTTCTTGCCTTCCTTCTGCTTTTCAAGCAGCTTCTTCTTACGTGTGATATCACCGCCGTAGCACTTCGCAAGTACATCCTTACGCATTGCCTTAACAGTCTCTCTTGCGATGATCTTACCGCCCACAGCTGCCTGAATGGGGATTTCAAACAAATGTCTCGGAATCTCCTCCTTCAATCGTTCGCACATTTTGCGTCCGCGTTCATATGCAGAATCTGCATGAACAATAAAGGAAAGAGCATCCACCTCTTCCTTATTGATCAGAATATCCAGCTTCACAAGCTTGGATTCTTCATAGCCCTTTAAATCATAATCGAAAGATGCATATCCCTTGGAACGTGATTTCAGTGCATCAAAGAAATCATATATGATTTCATTTAACGGAAGCTCGTACTTGATCAAAGCACGGTTGTCCATATATTCCATACCAAGATAACGGCCTCGTCTCTCCTGACAAAGCTCCATTACAGAACCGATAAACTCCTGGGTAACCATGATTTCTGCGCTGACAATGGGTTCTTCCATATGCTCTATTTCAGAAGGATCCGGCAGATTGGAGGGATTTGTCAATTCGATCACATCGCCATTAGTCTTAAATACTTTATAAATAACACCGGGAGCCGTTGTTACCAGATCCAGGTTATATTCTCTTTCCAAACGTTCCTGAATGATCTCCAGATGAAGCAGTCCCAGGAAACCGCAGCGGAATCCGAATCCCAATGCAATAGATGTCTCAGGCTCATAATTTAAAGAGGCATCATTTAACTGCAGCTTCTCCAAAGCATCCCGCAAATCCGGATATTTTGCTCCGTCTGCAGGATACATACCGCAATATACCATGGAATTAACCTTCTTATAACCGGGAAGCGGCTCTGCGCAGGGATTTCTGTCATCAGTTACCGTATCACCCACAGCAGTATCCCTGACATTTTTGATGGATGCCGTGATATAACCAACCATACCGGCTGACAGTTCCTCGCAGGGAATAAACTGACCTGCTCCGAAATATCCTACCTCCACAACTTCCTGCTTTGCTCCGGTAGCCATCATACGGATCATGGTGCCCTTCCTTACACTTCCCTCCATGATTCGGCAAAATATAATAACACCTTTATAAGAATCATATACCGAATCAAAGATAAGCGCCTGCAGGGGCTTATCCGGATCACCTGAAGGTGCAGGGATCTTCTCAACAACAGCCTCCAAAACATCTTCGATATTAATTCCGTTCTTTGCAGAAATAAGCGGGGCATCCTGGGCTTCGATACCGATCACATCCTCTATTTCCTCTATGACTCTTTCCGGATCTGCACTGGGAAGATCGATCTTGTTGATCACGGGAAATACATCCAGATTGTGATCCAGCGCCAGATAAACATTTGCCAAAGTCTGTGCTTCAATGCCCTGTGCTGCATCTACCACCAATATTGCACCGTCGCAGGCTGCAAGGGATCTGCTTACCTCATAGTTAAAGTCTACATGTCCCGGTGTATCGATCAGATTAAAGATGTATTCCTCTCCGTTCTTCGCTCTGTATATGGTACGAACGGTCTGGGCCTTGATCGTGATACCTCTTTCTCTTTCCAGATCCATGTTGTCCAAAACCTGCTCCTGCATCTCTCTGCTGGTCAAAAGACCGGTCTTTTCGATGATACGGTCTGCCAGCGTGGATTTGCCATGGTCAATATGTGCAACAATACAAAAATTGCGGATTTTACTTTGATCTGTATATGCCATCTATATTTCCTCATTTCTCTCAATTCATAAATAATTATTGATATTCTGAACAAAGCATCAACATGTTCTCATAATTATCCACTATTTTATCAGAAACGGAAATGATGTGCAAGCATTTCTGTATGCATTATGCACCTGTAAGTACCATATCCAAAATATGTGCCAGGGGATCGCAGGCATTGAATGCCTCCTCAAGAGTATTATTCTGGGCTCCCAGCTCGATCAACAGCGTTCTTGGACATAAATGCATATTATATCGATAGCCGTGTATGTAATTTTTACGTGTCAGACCCGGATAGTATTCCTCTGCAGCTTTTTTCATCTGAAACGAAAATGCCAGATTTGTTCTTTGATTCGGATTCTCCAGATAACTGATATTTCCGGTCTTTTTCGTACAACTGACTCCGTTAAAAAACATAAATCTGGCTGTAGGTCTTCCGTCCAGATCCATAACAAGCTTTTTACTTTCATCACTGACTGCATCTCTGTGCAGATCAATGACTACCTCTATGGAAGGATTCTCCTCAAGCACCCTTTTTATATCAGGCAAAGCTCTTGAATAAGCACTGTCCCTGGATTCTACATCATATTTTCCTTCATAATGAAGTACCTGATAACCATACTCATCCTGCAATATTTGTGAAAGCCTTTCTCCTACTGCCATGATCGAGGTGTCGGCATCTCCCGGTACAGAATCTGCAAATCCCTCCTGGGAATGGGTATGATAGATCAGAATCTGCGGCTTTTCCACATTTTGACTAATTCTTAAATCCACCCCTGCCAAAGCCTCCGCATCCAAGGTATCGCTTCCCACCATTGCTACGCTGTCAATGGTATAGAAGCTTCTAACAAGGGTATCAAAGTCCGATAATTCCTTAAGATCTACTTTATTCTGCATGGTATGCGGCACAAAAGTATTTTCTTTCTGAGGCTCTTCTGTTTCAGACCAAATAGGGGGGTGATCAGGCGTCCTGGAATTCTCCGGCATCTGTATTTTCTCTTCCCCGGATTTCTGTACCCATTCCTCTTCCAGATTTTCAAATTCCATCATGGTCAATAATTCCACCGGCTTGATTTTTTTCAAAGGGATTTCATCCTCTCTTTTTGCAGCAATACGACTTATTTTAGGGGATGAAATCCATGGCAGCAGTTCTTCTGTCCGCTCCTTGATCCAGATTGCGGCAGCCTCCTTCGGGTCAGTCTGATATGCCACTACCGGTAACAGTCTTTTCAGGCTTTTTTCTGCCGGATAATTTATGCCAAACAGGCAAAGCACTGTAAGGAGCAGGATTAATGAAATCGGTATCCCATACTTTTTTAACATTCTGTCATTTACACCCCTGCTTCATTGCTTCAATATATGAGACACCTTCCTTTCCTATTCCTTCCCTTCTAATGCCATATTGATCCCTTCTGACAGTGTATAGCTGACTCTTTTTACCATGGCATCTATATCTTTTCCGGTCATATACATGTTATTCAGTTCCAAAAAGGCGGTTCTGTACCTTTCCTCACTGCACCAATTATCCAGTTTGCCGGGGTTTGTCACAATCCTCTCCAATGCATCTGATACGATTGTTGCTGCGTCCACTACCGTCGGTACACCGATTGCGATCACCGGAAGGCCAAGACTTTCCTCTGTCAGAGCATTCCTGTGATTACCTACACCGGAGCCCGGCTGGATACCGGTATTGGTGATCTGAATGGTACGGTTCAGTCTTTTAGTGCTTCTTGCAGCAAGTGCATCCACTACAATCAATATATCCGGACACACCTCACCTACCACGCCCTTGACAATTTCCGCGGTTTCCATACCGGTTTTTGCCATCACACCCGGCTCAAAGCTGCTCACCTCATTTACACATCCGTCTCCGTAAGCAGCCTTTCCGTAGGTCTTTATCATATGTCTGGTGATCGCCAGATTATCCAACACTCTTGGTCCTAATGCATCTGCTGTCACCGCTCTGTTTCCAAGTCCCACTACCAGCACAGAAATCCCTTTTTCCTTTTGCGGAAGCATCTCTATTAATTCCTTTGCCAGACAAGCCGATATTTCTCTATGATAATCCTCATCCGCTTCCAAAAGCTGCGGTGCTTCTATGGTGATATAAATGCCCATAGGCTTTCCCATAGCTTTTGCTGCATTTTTTGACTCGATCACAACACGGGATACATAAATATTGTCAGTATCCGGTCCATATTCTTCTACCCGCACCCCATGCATTTCCTGATTTGTTTCTGAAACGCTTTCTCTGGCCTCTAAAACAAGGTCCGTTCTTACTTGAAAATTGCTCATATAATCTCCCTGACTGTTCTCCTGTTTTTTCCAGCATTTTATTCAAATGACTGGCTTTTTTCACTTCATTGCATGCTTTTTTAAGCCTCGTTCTGAAGCATTAAAATTTACTACTATTTTTTTCATTTTTCGCAGAAATATGTATTGACAAAATGCTAAACCTTGTCTAAAATACAAGAGTATGTTTACTTAGTCGTCCGTGTCTGGCT
>CAYXQG010000032.1:0-11910 GCA_964467405.1 uncultured Acetatifactor sp.
CATCGGTCCCAATGAACATGACAGCTTTGAGGATTATATGCGCTGCAAGGGCTTGTTGTTCAAGCAGTGTAGGGTCGGGATCGTCAATATGGATGATAAGCATTGGGAACAGGTTACGAAGGATCATACCTGTAGGCTGGAGGGCTTCGGTATGGGAGAGAGGGCTGATCTGAGAGCGCAGGATCTTAAGCTTTTTTGCAAAGACGGTGTGCTGGGTGTCAGTTTTATGCTGAAGGGTCTGATGGAGTTTTCCGCAGAAGTAGCTACCCCCGGCAGGTTTAGTGTATATAATGCATTAACAGCCATTGCCATCTGCAGACATTTTCAGGTAGCAACAGAGGATATTAAAAAAGCACTTTTACAGGTGCATGTAAAGGGACGTATCGAACCTGTGAAAGTGTCCGATCAATTTACCCTGTTAATTGACTATGCCCACAATGCCATGAGCTTGGAAAGTCTTTTAAGTACGTTAAGAGAGTATAAGCCCCATCGGTTAGTATGCCTTTTTGGCTGCGGCGGTAACCGTTCTAAAATGCGCCGTTATGAAATGGGAGAAATCAGCGGAAGGCTGGCAGATTTGACCATCATTACATCGGATAATCCTCGTTTTGAAGATCCCATGGATATCATAGAGGATATCAAAACCGGTATTGCCAAAACGGACGGCAGGTATGTAGAGATCTGTGACAGGAAGGAAGCAATCCGATATGCCATGGTAAATGCAGAGGAAGGGGATATTATAGTTCTGGCCGGAAAGGGGCATGAGGATTATCAGGAAATCAAGGGTGTTAAGTACCCTATGGATGAGAGAAAGCTGATTTCGGAAATACTAAATAATCAATGACAGCTTTTAAAGGACAGAAGCCGGTACCATAGGATAAAGTAACGGCTTTTACATCAGGAGACAGATTTGAAGGAACGATATGCAGACATTATTGTAGATATTTCCCACGAAAAGGTGGACCGGGCTTTTCAGTACCGGATACCGGAGAGCCTATGGGCAGTTGTGGATACGGGCACTTGTGTACAAGTGCCTTTTGGTGTTTCCAATAAATTGATCAAGGGATATGTGGTGGGTATCAGTGATAAATGTAATTATGACCGAAGTAGGATAAAAGAAATACATTCCGTGCAGCTTAAGGATGTTGGTGCAGAAAACAGTCAGATACAACTGGCACTCTGGATCAAGCAGCATTATGGCGGCACCATGATACAGGCATTAAAGACAGTTCTGCCGGTGAAGCAGACTGTAAAGCAGATAGAACACAAAAAAGTGGTCTTAAGTGCAGACAGAGAAGAAACAATCGCCGTATTGGGCGAAAGCGAGCGTAAAAAACGTCCGGCAAGAGTACGCCTTCTTAAGGAGCTGTTAAAGGAGGAGGAATTGCCGTATGAGCTTGTAACAGAGAAGCTTATGGTCTCTGCGTCCGTGATCAAGGGACTGGAAAAAAACGGTATCCTGAAAATAGAACGGACAAACGGCTACCGCAATCCGGTCAAAGGCTTTTCTGAGGAAGAGAGTGAGAAAAAACTAAGTGATGAGCAGGAAAGAATCGTTTGCGGGATCATGGAGGACTATGACAAAGAGCTACGGGGAACTTATCTGATACACGGAATTACGGGAAGCGGTAAAACAGAGGTTTATATAAGGCTTGTAAAGGAGACCATAGCCAGGGGAAGGCAGGCTATTGTTTTGATCCCTGAAATTGCCCTGACCTACCAGACCCTGATGCGCTTTTACAAACATTTTAAGGACAGGGTGAGTGTTCTTAATTCTTCCCTGTCAGCAGGAGAAAAGTATGATCAGTGTGAAAGAGCAAAACGGGGAGAAATCGATGTGATCATAGGTCCCAGATCTGCCCTGTTTACACCCTTTGCCAATCTGGGGCTTATTATTATTGATGAGGAGCATGAGAGCAGTTATAAAAGCGAGACCACACCCAAGTATCATGCAAGAGAAACGGCAGAGGCACTGGCCGCAATGCAGCATGCCAGTGTAGTGCTGGGCTCCGCAACTCCTTCCGTGGAAGCTTATTATCGGGCGGACAGGAATGAATATAAATTGTTTACTTTAAACAGGAGATTAACCGGAGGTATGCTGCCGATCGTACATACGGTAGATCTGCGGGAAGAATTAAAACAGGGAAACCGGACCATTTTCAGTCAAAAGCTGCAGGAGCTTTTGACGGACAGGCTGCAAAAGGGACAGCAGAGTATGCTTTTTATCAACAGAAGGGGAATTGCAGGCTTTGTATCCTGCCGTTCCTGCGGCTATGTCATAAAGTGCCCTCATTGCGATGTATCCTTATCGGAGCACAGGGGCGGCAGAATGGTTTGCCATTACTGCGGTTATGAAACGAAAAAGGTGAGTAACTGTCCACAGTGCGGCTCTAAATATATTTCAGGCTTTCGTGCCGGTACACAGCAGATAGAGGAAAAGCTAAAGGAATTGTATCCGGGCATAAGAGTGCTTCGGATGGATGCAGATACTACTCGTACCAAGGACAGCTATGAAAAAATATTGACAGCCTTTGGAAACGGAGAGGCAGATGTGTTGGTAGGTACCCAGATGATCGTAAAGGGACATGATTTTCCGAATGTTACATTGGTAGGTGTGCTGGCAGCAGATCTGTCCTTATCGGCCGGAGATTACAGAGCGGGAGAGAGAACCTTTCAGCTTTTGACCCAGGCTGTGGGAAGAGCAGGAAGAGGTACACTCCCTGGGGAGGCTGTCATTCAGACATATCAGCCGGAGCATTATGCGATCATACATGCAGCGACACAGGATTATAAGGGCTTTTATGAGGAAGAGATCCTATATAGGGATCTGATGCAGTATCCCCCTGTTTCCCATATGATGGCGGTACAGGTATATGCAGCTGATGAACAGGCAGGTGCTGAGCTTACGGAACGAATGGCTGCCCTTGTAAAAAAATGCGGACAGAAATTGAAGGTGATCGGGCCGGCCCCTGCCGGAATCGGCAGGATCAACGATATTTATCGTTTTGTATTTTATGTAAAACATGAGGAGTATCAGAGACTGACAGACATAAAGGACAGGTTAGAAAGCTGGATTCATACATTAGATTTGCGGCAAATAAATATCCAGTTTGACTTTGACCCTATAAATACGTTATAGTAAGAAGATAAGGGATAGTGTAATAAAGGATGTCTCAAAGGAGCCATTCTTTATTCTGATGTTTGGATAGAGAGAAAGAAGGAGAAAAGGAAAATGGCACTGCGTAATATTCGCGTAATGGGCGATGAAGTATTAACAAAAAAATGTAAAGAGGTCAAAGAAATGACTCCCAGGACCAGAATGCTGATCGAGGATATGTTAGATACTATGTATGAGGCAAACGGTGTTGGTCTTGCAGCACCGCAGGTCGGCATTTTAAAGCGTATTGTGGTAATTGATGTAACAGGAGAGGATCCGTATGTTTTGATCAATCCGGAAATTCTGGAAACAAGTGGCGAACAGACCGGACAGGAAGGCTGCTTAAGCGTTCCCGGAAAAGCAGGACAGGTGACCAGACCTTACTATGTAAAGGTCAGAGCCTTAAATGCATATATGCAGCCCTTTGAGTTAGAAGCAGAGGAGCTTTTGGCAAGAGCTGTCTGCCATGAACTGGATCATCTGGACGGACATCTTTATGTGGAAAAGGTAGAAGGTGAGCTTCAGCTTGTCAATTATGATGATGTAGAAGAAATAGAAGATTTTGAATAAAGAAGAGGAAGTATATGAAGATTGTTTTTATGGGAACGCCTGACTTTGCAGCAGGAGCCTTAAAGGCCTTAGTGGAAGCAGGACATGAGATCACAGCAGTAGTGACACAGCCGGATAAGGCAAAGGGAAGAAGCGGAAAATTACAGTTTACACCGGTAAAGGAATGTGCCAATGCCTATCATATTCCTGTTATGCAGCCGGAGCGCATCAAAAGACCGGAGGCAGTTGCACAGTTAAAACAGTATGAAGCGGATGTTTATGTAGTGGCGGCTTTCGGACAGATCCTTTCACAGGAAATTCTGGATATCCCCAAGTATGGCTGTCTGAACATTCATGCCTCTCTTTTGCCTAAATACAGGGGAGCTTCCCCTATTCAGCATGTGCTTATAGACGGAGAGAAAAAGACCGGCGTTACGATCATGCAAATGGATGCAGGACTGGATACAGGCGATATGCTGTATAAGAAAAGTGTGGATATAGAGGATAAGGATACCTATGAAACCCTGCATGATAAGCTGATGCAGATCGGAGGAGAAGCCATTGTAGAGGCACTTGCACTTTTAGAGCAGGGAGGACTCAAGCCCGAAAAACAGAAGGATGAGTTAAGCTGCTATGCAAAGTTGATCACAAAGGATATGGGTAATATTGATTTTACAAAATCCGCTGCCGAGATCGATCGTCTGGTCAGAGGATTAAATCCCTGGCCCAGTGCATTTACCTTTTATAAAGGAAAGCAGATGAAGGTATGGGAGGTATCTGTTGAAGAGAAGGATACGGAGGCTGAGCCGGGAACGGTTACGGAAGTTACAAAGAATGTGATCAAGGTCGCTGCCGGAAAGGGACAGGTATGCATAGCAAGCCTTCAGCTGGAAGGAAAAAAACGAATGAGTGCGCATGATTTTCTGTTAGGAGTAAAGGTTTTACCGGGGGAGAAGTTTACAACAGATAAGTAAAACAGATAAGTAAAGCTTTTCATATTTGGAGGTGTCGCATGAATAGTATATTAATGGGATATTATGGTTATGGTTTCTATTTTGATCCGACCTATTGGCTTGTTATTGCAGGTACGGTAATTTGTATGCTTGCGAGTGCAAATGTTAACAGTACCATGAAAAAATATCAGAAAAAGGCGAACAGCACCGGAATAAGCGGCGCAGAGTGTGCCCGCAGGATCTTAAATCAGGAGGGGCTGTATCAGGTGCAGATCGAGTGTCTGAATGCAGGACAGGGGGATCATTATGATCCGAGGACCAATACAGTCAGACTATCCAGGGAAAATTATATGTCAGCCAGCATTACCGCTGTAGGTGTTGCAGCACATGAGTGCGGACATGCGATTCAGCATGCCAAGGGATACGGACCTCTAAGACTGCGAACGGCATTGGTTCCCGTAGCTAACTTCGGCAGCAAGATCGGTATGCCTCTGATCTTAGTGGGAATTTTGCTTAGCTGGAATCAGGCATTGATACAACTTGGTATATGGGCATTTGCTCTGTCCGTATTGTTTCAGCTGGTAACTTTGCCTGTAGAATTTAATGCCTCATCCAGAGCAACGGTAAAGCTGGAACAGTTCGGTATTTTAACAGCGGATGAAAACAGAGGCTGCAAAAAGGTTTTATCTGCGGCAGCATTGACCTATGTAGCGGCAGCAGCATCTACAATATTACAGCTGCTGCGTTTGATCATGCTTTTTGGCGGAAACCGCAGGAAAGATGATTAGAGATAATTGAGAGGAATTGGAGATATATGGCGGAGAATGCAAGAGAGATCGTTCTGGATACATTGCTTGAGATGGAGCGTAATAAGGTCTATTCCCATCAGCTGATAAAGGCAGTACTGGATAAATATGATTATCTGGAGGTGCAGGATAAACGCTTTATCAAGCGCCTGACAGAGGGATGTGTGGAAAGAAAAATAGAACTGGACTATTATCTGAATCAGTTTTCCCAGGTTCCCGTAAATAAAATGAAGCCCCTGATCCGCTGCCTGATGCGAATGGGAACGTATCAGATCCTTTTTATGGACAGTGTGCCCGACAGTGCTGCTTGTAATGAGGCGGTTAAACTGGCCGGAAAACGCAAGTTTACCAATTTAAAGGGCTTTGTAAACGGTGTGCTGAGAAAAATTGCTTCGAATAAGGAAAACATGCCTCTTCCTGATGCACAGGAAAATGAAGTACAGTACCTTTCCGTCAAATATTCCATGCCGGAGTGGATCGTTTTGATGTGGCTTGAGGATTATGGGAAGGAGAAAACTGTTACCATACTGGAAGGGATGTTAAAGGTGCATCCGGTCAGTGTGCGTTTCCGTAAGTGTCTTTCTGCGAAAGAAAGAGAAGACTATACAGAAAAGTGGAAAAGAAAGGGCATAACGGTAACAAACAGTGAATATCTGCCCTATGTATATACGATAGAGGGCGCGGACGGTCTTTTGGGACTGGAAGGCTATGAAGAAGGTATCTTTTCGGTACAGGATGTCAGCTCTGCCTTAAGTGTGGAGGCGGCAGGAATAAAAAGTACTGACTTTTGTATGGATATTTGTGCTGCACCCGGCGGAAAGACAATGCTGGCTGCAGAAATGGCAGCAGGTGTGTTATCAAGAGATGTTTCTGAACAGAAGACGGATCTGATCTATGCAAATTGTGAGAGAATGCAGTTACTTGATAAGGTGGAAGTGCAGGTTTGGGATGCAACGGTTACGGATGAGACGAAGCTTGCATGTGCAGATGTGGTATTGATGGACGTACCCTGCTCCGGACTTGGTGTCATGGGCAAAAAGAGAGATATTAAGTATAATGTTTCCCCGGAAAGCCTGGAAAGCCTGACACAGCTGCAGAAGCAGATCGTGGACAGCAGCTGGCAATATGTGAAAAAGGGCGGTGTTTTACTGTACAGCACCTGCACCATAGATAAAAAAGAGAATGAGTGTATGAGCAGGTGGATTTGTGAGCAGTATCCCTTTACTCTGGAGGAGGAAAAACAGATACTGCCCGGTTATGCACAGGCCGACGGTTTTTACTATGCAAGATTGAGAAGGAATGACGAATAGGATGGATATCTTTAAAATAGAGGATAAGACAGATATAAAATCGCTGACATTAAAGGAGCTGCAGGAGGAATTTATGCAGCTTGGTGAGAAAGCATTTCGTGCGAAGCAGACCTATGACTGGATGCATAATAAACTGGCAGCAGGATTCGATGACATGACGAATCTGTCAAAAGATTTCAGGGAGAAGTGTAAGGAACGATATGCTTATACCTCCTTACAGCTTCTGAAAATGCAGGAGTCTAAGATTGACGGTACCAGGAAATATCTTTTTGGCCTGGCAGACGGCAATGTGGTTGAAAGTGTATGGATGAAATATAAGCACGGAAACAGTGTATGTATTTCTTCCCAGGTAGGCTGCCGTATGGGATGTAAGTTCTGTGCGTCCACGCTGGACGGACTTGCAAGAAATCTGATGCCCTCCGAGATGTTGGATCAGATTTATGCCATCAGCAGACATACAGGCGAGAGAGTATCCAACGTAGTTGTAATGGGTACGGGAGAGCCTATGGATAATTATGACAATCTGGTGCGTTTTTTAAGACTTCTTACAGATGAAAACGGATTGCATATCAGCGCCAGAAATGTTACAGTATCTACTTGCGGAATCGTTCCAAATATGAGAAGACTGGCAGAGGAGCGTTTGCAGATTACGCTGGCATTATCCTTACATGCTACCACAGATGAAAAGAGAAGAAAGCTGATGCCCATTGCCAATAGGTATTCCATAGCAGAGCTGATGGATGCCTGCCACTATTATTTTGAGCAGACTGGAAGAAGAATTACTTTTGAATACAGCCTGGTAGGCGGTGTCAATGACACAGCTGAAGATGCACAGGAGCTGATCGCACTGGCATCACCCCTTAATTGTCATATCAATCTGATCCCGGTAAATCCTATTAAAGAAAGGGATTTTGTGCAATCGGATGACAGTCACATACAGGCCTTTAAAAATAAACTTGAAAAAAGCAGGATTAATGTTACTATTAGAAGGGAAATGGGAAGGGACATTGACGGCGCATGCGGTCAGCTGAGACGTTCCTTTATGAATAACCGGGAGGTACCAAAACAGGAGGTATAAGTGTGCTGCGTGCATTTTCTGTAACAGATATAGGAAAAAACAGAAAAATAAATCAGGATTTTGTATTTGCATCAAATTCGCCGGTCGGTAATCTGCCGAATCTGTTTATTGTAGCGGATGGGATGGGAGGACATAAGGCAGGGGATTATGCATCCAAATGTGCCGTGGAAACCATATGTGATATGGCCGGCCGTTCCTTCGAAAAAAATCCGTTAGTCATTCTGCGTAAAGCAATTGAGGTAGCCAATGAAGCAATTCGTACAAAGGCAGCGGAGGATGACAACTATGCCGGCATGGGTACCACTTTAGTTGCAGCTACCTGTCTCGGAAGATATTTACAGGTTGCCAATGTAGGAGACAGCCGCTTATACATTGTGGGAGAAGAAATCAGACAGATTACGGTGGATCACTCCCTGGTAGAGGAAATGGTAAGGATGGGAGGCATCGATAAGGAAACTGCGAAGCATCATCCGGACAAAAATATTATTACCAGGGCGCTAGGAGCGGTAGAGACTGTGGATGTGGATTTCTTTACAATAGAACTGCAGCCGGGAGAAAGGATTTTGATGTGTTCGGATGGACTGACCAATATGTTGGAGGATGATGAGATCCTGAAATTGGTTACATCGGATGCAGATTTGGAGAAAAAGGCAGGGATGCTTGTGCAGGCGGCGAATGACCGCGGCGGCATGGATAATATTACGGTAGTTTTGATAGAACAGCTTACACAGTAACAGAGAATGGAGAAATATATGGTCAAAATAGGAATGATGATTGGTGACCGTTACGAGATATTGGAGAAAATCGGAGCGGGCGGCATGTCAGATGTCTATAAAGCAAAATGTCATAAATTAAATCGCTTTGTTGCTGTAAAAGTATTGAAACAGGAATTTAGCGAAAATGAGAACTTTGTCTCAAAGTTCCGGATAGAAGCACAGGCTGCTGCGGGACTTATGCACCCCAATATTGTAAATGTATATGATGTGGGGGAAGAAAATGGTATTTATTATTTTGTTATGGAGCTGGTAGAGGGGATCACCCTGAAGCAGTATATTGAGAAAAAGGCGCGTCTTTCCTATAAGGAGGCAGTCAGTATAGCCATTCAGATCAGTATGGGTATAGAGGCGGCTCATAATAATCACATTATCCATAGGGATATTAAGCCACAGAATATCATTATTTCCAGAGAAGGAAAGGTGAAGGTGACAGATTTTGGTATTGCGAAGGCAGCAACCAGCAATACGATCACTTCAAATGTTATGGGATCTGTACATTATACCTCACCTGAGCAGGCAAGGGGTGGCTACAGTGATGAAAGAAGTGATATTTATTCACTGGGTATTACCTTATATGAGATGCTGACAGGAAGGGTACCCTTTAACGGAGAAACAACAGTATCCATTGCGATCAAGCATATTCAGGAAGAAATGACGCCACCGAGAGAATTTGTACCGGAGATTCCGGTCAGTGTGGAAGGTATCGTCTTGAAATGCTGCCGTAAGTCACCGGACAGACGATATCAGAATGTACCGGAGTTGATCGAGGATCTGAAATTATCACTTATGCATCCGGAAGAGGATTTTGTTTCGGCAAAGGATGTGGATACAGAGGCCGGAACACGTATGATCTCCGGTGAAGAGCTGGAACAGATCAAACGGAAGGCAACTTACAGGGAGACTGCGGATGAGACCCAGATGCGGTTAAATTCCCGAACAGGCAGGCTCAATGCCGAAAGCAGGAATACAGGAAGAATGTATCCGGAAGATACCGATGAAGACGAATATGAGGACGAAGATCCCCGGATAGAAAAGCTTACGACCTTCCTGACGGTTGCTTTAGGTGTGATCATCTGCATTATTATCTTTGGATTGCTGGCAAAAATATTTAACTTCTTTAATTTTGCAGATAATGGAAACAGGATAGAGAATGATTATACGGTACAACCCTCAAGCGGTGTTGTCATAGACAATAGTATGGTGCAGGAACCGTTGGAGATGATTGATGTCAGTGGCTGGAATGTGCAGGATGCCATTGAGGCCTTGGAGCGAATGGGGCTGACGGCAACACCTGCCTATGTAGAATCTGAGAAATATCAGGAGAATATTGTTATCAACAGCAGTATCGGAAAGGGAGAGCCGGTTACTGCCGATACAGAGATCATATTGACTGTCAGTGCAGGTGTTACGGCGATCAGGGTACCGGCTGTGGAAGGAGATACTTATGAAGAAGCATACAGCATCCTTTCAGACAGCGGATTTAAGATCAAACGTGCAGAATCCTATTCCGGAGGAGTAGAAAAGGGACGTGTCATCAATCAGAATCCAAGAGCCGGTGAAACGATTCCCAAGGGAAGCTACGTTACGGTGATCGTAAGTATCGGGATGGACGGCAGTGTGGAAATGCCGAATCTGATCGGACAGGATGAGATGACTGCCAGAATAACGATTGTGGAAGCAGGACTTGAGGTGGGAAGCGTTTCCTATGTAAATCATAATGATATTGCAGCAGGTTTGGTATGTTACCAGAGCCATTCACAGGGTACCTTCTTAGAGAAGGGTGATAAGGTAGATATGCAGATCAGTCTGGGCGAAGAGTCCGTGACCTACAGATGCAATACAGGAATTGAGGCACCGTCCGTAGAGGAAGCACCGGATTATACAGCCGGTTCAGAGGTTCGGATCATTCTGGTGTCTGATGACGGAAGACCCTTATTGGATACGACTACAACAGCATTCCCTGTAGCGGCAAATTATTATGGAATAACTTCATCCGGAGGAACGATAACCTTCTACTATACAGTGATGGTCGGTGGTTCCACCACGACAGATCCTGTCACCGGTGAGACGATTACAACGCCCGGTATACCGGAGACAAGGTCATTTGACAGAAGAATCGAATTTGTCAGGGAATAAGTGTGAGTTTTACGAAAGCTTGGAAAAGGATAAGGTAATATATGCAGGGTAAAATCGTAAAAGGGATTGCAGGATTTTATTATGTGCATATTCCCGGAGGCGGGATATATGAATGTAAAGCAAAGGGTGTGTTTCGAAAGGACAATAAAAAGCCCTTAGTAGGAGATAATGTAGAGATAGAGATATTGGATGAAACTAAAAAGCTGGGAAATATACAGAGTATCCTTCCGCGAAAAAGTGAGATCATCCGTCCGGCCGTAGCCAATATAGACCAGGCGCTGGTAATCTTTTCCATTGTAAAGCCTCAACCCAATTTTAATTTGCTGGATAGATTTTTGATTTTGATGCAGCAGCAGGATATCCCTTGCGTGATCTGTTTTAACAAAGCAGACATTGATGAGGAACAGCTGGGTGATGCATATCAGCACATTTATAAAGAATGCGGATATCAAACGTTAACCATCAGTGCAAAGGACAGGCTTGGCATAGATCAGGTGAAGGCGGTGCTTGCAGGAAAGACCACCACCGTTGCCGGACCAAGTGGTGTTGGAAAATCTTCTTTGATCAATGAGCTGCAAAGCGGTATCAAAATGGAGACCGGCGCTATCAGTACGAAGATTGAGAGGGGAAAACATACGACCAGACACTCGGAGCTGATTGCAATAGAGGAGGATACGTATATTTTAGATACGCCCGGCTTTAGCTCACTGGATCTGTTTGACGTAGAGAAAGAGGGACTGGCGGATTTTTATCCGGAGTTTGCAAAATATGAGTGTTACTGCAAATTCGCAGGATGTGCGCATATGAATGAACCGATATGCGGAGTCAAGGAGGCTGTGGCTGAAGGCAAGATCAGTACTCTGCGATACGAGAATTATAAGTTATTATATGAAGAGTTAAAAGGACGTAAAAAATACTAAGGACGTTATTCGGTGGTCGGAATTTTTGAGAGTTGAAAAAGGAGTCTGATTATGATATTATGATATATCGTATTGGGCTCTTTTGGTTTGTCTCCGGAAAATTGGTACATAACCAAACACCAAAATCACAGAAAGCCCGTAAACATAGGCTTTTTAAGGAGGAAATATAGAAAATGAAACTAGGAATCGTAATATGCGAGCCTATTTCATATAAGTTGTTATAAC
>CAYXQG010000033.1:0-11657 GCA_964467405.1 uncultured Acetatifactor sp.
GACGGTGAGAGCGGCAGCTGCGGTGATCAGCTGACCTGGTCCTTTACAGAGGGAACCTTGACCATTGAGGGAGAGGGACCTATGTGGGATTTTCAGGAAAGCACCATGGCACCCTGGTATGAGATACGCAGTGAGATCAAAACTCTCGTTCTGACGAAGGAGATAAGCTATATTGGTGAGCTTGCCTTTTATGGCTGTGACAGGCTGACCATTGCTGATCTGCCGGATCAAGTGGAGGAGATCGGAGCCTTTGCCTTTGCCGGCTGTAAGAAATTAACTATGTTAGATCTGGGGGATGCACTGAAGGCTATTCACAACGGAGCCTTCTATGGCTGTTGGGAACTAAAGGATGTTTCTTTCCCACAGTCTTTGGAGATACTGGAGGAGCAGGCCTTTTATGACTGTGCCTCCCTTACGAGCATCGTGATCCCTGCAGGGGTTCAGAAAATGGGAGCCGCAGTCTTTGCATACTGTACCGGACTGGTGCGTGCAGAGATCAGGACAGAGTTAAAGACCTTGCCGGAATGGACCTTTTTCGGCTGTAAGATGTTGGATACGCTGATCCTGCCGGATACGATCACCGGCATGGAAAATGCGGCACTTAGGGAATGTGACAATTTAAATAAGGTCAGCTATGGCGGCAGCAGCCTGACCATGGAACAGTTAAAGGATGCCATCACAGAGGATGTGCCGGATTTTGGCTCTATTGGTCTTGTGACAGAGGAAAAGCCCGGTGCTTCTGCAAGTGCAGGCACAGCTTTTGAAGAAAGTGACGGTTCCATCAGGGAACAGATCACTACGGTGATCAGCTCGGACAATGCAAGCGTTGGTGCCACACAGGATCGTACCTATGGAAAAGAGGGAGGAGATACCATATCCTCCGATATTATAGTAACAATCGAGAAGGAAGCAGGATGGGAGGAAGCTATAGACGGCATCCAGACTGTGATCGATGAAATGCATGACCGTGTTGTACCGGGGCTGTCCCTTGGTACTACCAATGTTACCATATATGTAAAGGAGAGTCAGATCAGTGACCGTCTTATAGAGGAACTGGCAGGCAGCAATGTGAAGTTAACGATCGTATCCAAGGATGGCTCCTCCTGGATCCTTGATATGAACCGGATCCATCAGAAGGAGCTTAGCGGTGCATATGATCTGCGCTACAGTATAGTACCTGCAGAGGAGGACTTGTTAGAGAGCCTTGGAGCGAAGCAGGTCTACAGCCTCCGCTTTCCGGAAAGCGCACAGGTGGATGCAGAGGTGCTGATCCAATTGCCTGACAGCGCTGCTCAAAAAAATGCAACCCTTTTTGGCAGAGAGAAAAAGGGGGATTTTATCCGTTACCAGAGTGTATTAGTGGATGCAGAGGGCTTTGCCCATTTGTATCTGGGCTCTGTAGATAAGGATACGGAGTATTATCTGGCAATCGATGTTTCCGTAAAGGAGACTGAGAGTGAGGTGATTCCGGATACGATCATTCCCGATACCATGGAGCATGCATACCCCAAAATGGATTACAAAGAGCCCATCCGTTATGAGATCACAGGACGTTCTTCTTCCTGGGGGATGAATTTAGGACAGGTTATGGGCATTCTGGCAGCAGTAATGGTCGGTGTGATCATCATAGTAGGTGCATCAGTTTATGGCCTGAATAAGAGACGTGTGCGAAACGGTTATGTAGCCGGCTGGGATGATATGGATGATGATGACGAGGAATAAAATAGCTTGAGGTTTAGACTATGAAGTTAACAAAGAAATTGAACACTGCGCTGATACTGGTGCTTGTCTGCCTGGTATTGGTGGTCGGTGCAACCTATGCATGGTTTTCCATTGCACTGAATCCGGAGGTACAGAGGCTTGAGACCAATGTGGGTGCAAACGGAAGCCTGGAAATAGCCCTGTTGACTGAAGAAACCTTCCAAAATCCCGGACTGATCACCACTGCGGTGGGTGATTCGGCAGTGAAACAGGATGTGGCAGAATCCAATATAAGCTGGGGCAATGTGATCCAGCTAAGCAGCGGATACGGTTTGGAGGAAATCGTCCTCCTGCCGGCCAGACTGAATGTGGCAGAGGGACCCCAGGGTGTCTGTTATGTGGATAAGGGGATTCTTAAAACCGCAGAATTCGGTTTGGACGGCAGGATCAGGATCCTTAGTGAGGATACGGTATCTGCTGTTTGGGAGAAGAGCTTTGACAAAGGTAACTTTACTTATTATGTAGCAGGTCAGCGTTACGGAGTACGTGCCATTGGTACGATTTCCAATCTGAGTGCCCAGCAGATCGCTTTGTCTGCAGCACGCAGCCTGGTGCCTGCTTATACTACATCCGCATCTGTAAGTGCCCGGAATGTCTGGAGCAAATACGGTGCAGAGATCATGGATATTCTTTACAGGCATTATGCATTGAAGAAAGAGGACTTTACAGCGGAGGATGCAAGGATCGTACGGGAATTTGCACTGGGTATACAGGAGGCAGCAGAGTATGTGGTATCCGGCATGTATCAGACCGTGATCGGTATGGCAGCAGCTTATATGGAGAACGAGCCTGATTTTGAAGCACTGCAGGATCTGATAACAGATGCAAAGCAGTTTGGTAAGGTTTCAGAGCTTCCCTTTTTAAAGGTTCTTGAGGAGGATGCAAATGCACAGATTTATTTAGATGCCCTGAAGACGGCAGAACAGATGTGGAAACAGGCCGGAGAGGCAGTGACCTACAGCTATTATCTGACACAGGAATGTAACTGGGAGACAATGGGGCATGTATTTGAACTTCTTTTTATGCCGGAGAGGATCTATCTGGAAAACAGTCCTTTATCGGATGCAGGTGCTTTTGAAGCACTCAGCCATGACAACAGACTTCTTATTGCGGAAGAATCCGGTGTGTTTGGGCAGATTGCAGATTTTACCGGGAATTTCAGTTCCTTTGCCGTATGGAAGGACAGTATCAGCCTGGAAGCCATGACAGCTTCTTCTGTTAAAAAAGGAAAATTACTGCAGATGCAGGCCCTGTTAGAGACAGTCAATGCGGCTGCAGGGGGCTGGACCAGAGCCAATCTGGATGATACTTACGGTTATGCAGTGGATCTGGCTTTTCGGTGCAATGCTTCCTCTGATCTAAAGCTGCAGGCAGCAGCACAGATGAGAGCGGAGGAGGATCCGCAGCTTCGGGAAATGCAGGGAAGCGGCAGTTATATGCAGTTTGAGTCCGACAATATGGATCAGGAGCATCTGATCGCTTTGATGAATACCATTCGTGTGGGCTTTTTAAGCGACAGAGGAGAGCTGCTTGCGGTTGCAAAGATGGATCTGAGCAAGAGCAGGGAGGAAGAGGGCCTGATCGATGCACCCTTATATTTGTATGAGTACGAGTTAGCGGAAGACGGAAAGCTTGTACTGACCAGCAGACGTGAGGACAGTGTGATCACGGAGCTTACCCGTAATACACCCAGGATCGTAACGGTAGTGGTGTGGTTGGATGGTGACTCTGTGGATAACAGTATGGTAAGTGAACTGGCCAATCAGAGTATGGATGGAATTATGAATCTGCAGTTTGCAAGCAGTGCGGATCTGGTCCCGTCTGAACAGGTAATAAAAAGAGACTAAAAATATCGTTGCAAAATGGCAAAAAAAGTATTATTATAGTTCTAATTAACAGATAATTTACGGAGGAAGATTATCATGAACAGGAAAAATTTAAGACAGGAGAAGCCACAGACCTTGAAAAAGAAGCTGATGTCTTCTCTGGCAATGCTTTTGATTGCTACAATTATGATGTCTACAACAACCTTTGCATGGTTTGTTCTCTCAACGGCTCCTGAGGTAACAGGTATCGAGACCCAGGTAGGCGCTAACGGCAGCTTGGAGATCGCGCTGTTAAATACGGAGACTCATGCAAATATGTCTGCCATTCGCGCAGGCTTAGGCGGCGGATCCTTACAGGAAAACCGTAAGTCTGCCAATAATGTCTGGGGTAATCTGATCGATCTGGGTTATACCGAATATGGTCTGGGAGAGCTTACCCTGCTGCCTGCACGTCTCTATGCGACTGCAAATGCCGGTAAGTATACAGTTGACGTGAATAAGATGTTGGCTGTGCCGACCTATGGCTTTGACGGACGTATCATAGAACTGAATGCAGATACTGCTTCTGCAATTTATCAGGAGACAGGCTTCTTATACTCAGGGGCACAGGATTATGGTGTGCGTGCCATTGGTGTCAATGATGCACTGAGTCCCCAGGGAAGTGCACTGAGCTCAGCAAAGAGCAATATCGGTGCATGGACAAGAAGTGCCAGATCAGGAGCTCAGAGTGCATTAACGAAGAATCTGGATGGTCTGTTCCAGATCATTTTAGTACATGTTACAAGTACAGATACAGAAAGCTATAATGACAGTCATAAGCAGACCTTAGAGGCTTTCCTGACAGATCTGGACGGAGTATTGGATTATATTGACAGCTCTCTTCGTCAGGGTCTTGTAGCATATGCGGCATCCACGATAGGAGATGAAGCACTTTTTGCTGCAGCAAGAAATATGATCCTGGATGGAAATACCTCCATTAAGGCATTGTTAAGTGAGGTACCCGGTGTGCCCGCAGAGTTTTCAGCATGGGTGGACAAGCTGGAGAGTATGCAGAATACCCATGCACTTGCAACTGCTGATTGTGCAGCATTAGAGGGCGGAACCTATACCTGGGAGGAAGTGAAGGGCGTATTAGCCAATATCCTGAATACGGATAAGCTTTTGATCAACGGCAACACACTTTCCCAGATCGATTTTAACAATCTTTTGGGTAAACCGGTCCAGATGGTATTGGCACCCGGAACAGGCCTGTTTGCAGATGTTGCGGATTTTGCAGGTAATTATACGATTTCTGCTCAGTTTTCCGGTATGGATGTTTCAGTAGAGACAACAAGTACGGTGGATCCGGCTTATTTGAATGCCTTATATGCAGCTGTCAGCGTGCTGACTCCTGCAGACGGCGGTGATTCCGCTACTGCACTTCCTTTGACTGCAACTTATGGTTATGCAATCGATCTTGCTTTCCGTTGTAATGCGGCTATGCCGGATCTGGTACTGCAGACTAAGGGTGTACAGCGTGTTTACAGCGGTACGGATGAGTCCGGACAGCCTGTTTCCGAATCAGGAAGCACACAGGGCGGCGGAAGCTTTATGGAATTCAGCTCAAAGGACGATGGCTTTACACTTGAGCAGCGTTTGGAACTGATGGATGCGATCCGTGTGGCATTTGTAGATGACCAGGGTACGATCCTTGGTATTGCAAAGCTGAACGTGACCAGCCGTGAAGTAGACAGCGAAGGCGTTGTAAAGGCACCTTTGTACTTATATGATTATACTTTTGAAAATGATGAAGTGACAGGCGGTCTGATCCTTACCATGGGAGAGCGTAAGCTGACAGAGAATAAGATCACGGATCTGCAGCAGAATGTAGCAAAGGCTGTAACAGCTGTTGTATGGCTGGATGGTGATATTGTTGATAATACAATGGTTTCCGCTACAAAGACAACTTCTCTGGACGGTACTTTGAATCTCCAGTTTGCAACCAGCGCAGAGCTGATCCCTGCCATGGATAAGAATATCAGCGAATATACAGCTGACAGAAGCGGCTTGGAGGAAGCACTGGCAACTGCCGGAGAAATCGCACTTCGTGGACAGGGCAACTATACCAATGTAAGCTGGAATACCTTCCAGACAGCATATCGCCGTGCACAGAATGTTAGCAATAATACAAATGCAAGTCAGATTGAGATCCGCAATGCAGTGGATGCATTGAGTAAGGCAATGGAGCTTGTACCTGTTTCTACAGATGCATTAAAGGAAAAAGCAGCATCCATCCGTCAGATCATGGGCGAAAAAGAGGATGTGGCAGGTGCATATGTATATAACAGCGCTGATAAGGGCTATGTAGCAGAATATAAGAAGCAGGATGAGGATTCTTATCTGATCGCTACTTTAAACAGTGTGGATACTGAACGTAATATGAAGAATGAGGGCAATGGTATCTATACAGCCGTTTATACGGATGCAAGCTGGAATCATCTGGCTGATGCCCTGTATCAGGCAGAAGCAACCGCACTGAATAAGAATGCTACAGATGATCAGGTCAATACTGCACTTACTGCATTGACAGAGGCTGAAAAGGCTTTGGAATTTGCTGTTTATTATATTCCTTATGAATACAACGGTTCCATCTTCTATATGGCAGCCTGTGAGCTGGAGGCAGAGGATACCTACGGCAGATGGTATGATGCTGACTTTAAGCGTATCTTTGCAGATGTGATGATCTTAAAGCTGGATGCTTATGCAAAGCCTGCAACCGTTGCACAGATCACACAGGATGCAAGTATTACCAATAATCCTGAAGGACAGTATGATTTGACATACATTACACCGGATATCAGCTTCTTAAGCAAGGTATTCCCTGAGCTGAGAGAGGAAGAAGTAAAGGGTGTACATTGGAACCAGATTGATACAGAGCTTTTCGTTGAGATGATGAACAGCAGCCAGTACGGCAGAATCAATACTCTCTTAGAGAGACTGGCATCAGATGAATTCGAAGGTGTGGATACAAGCTCAGCCAATGCAGCCAAGACTGCAGCAGAACAGATCAAGGCAGCATATGATGCATATTATGCTTCAGGAGTAAGCGCAGAGGAACCTACCGCTGCTACTGCAAGAACTGTCATCGCAGATCTGGAAAATGCATTGAAGGCACTGGGTGCAGAGGGCGAATCCTCCGAACAGAAGATTCCGGGCTTCTTTGACTCAGACGAATTGGTATATAATGTTGATTATCCCGGAATTAAACTGAGAATGACCGGTAAGAGCGGCACGGCTACTCTGGGAGCAACGGTTCTGACAAAGAATGGTTTAGTATTCAGTATTTCCAAGACGATCAATATTTATGATGCAGCAGACGGTGTACAGATCATGGATGCAGATGCACAGCCCTTAAGCTCTCTTACACTGAAGGTGGGAGAGAAGAAGGATGTTGCGGCAGCTCTTAAATACAGCTTGGAAACATATCTGGCTGAGCCTGTTAAAGAATATACCTGGGCCAGCGAAAATACAGGCTGTGCTGTTGTATACGGCAGTGAGGAGGCTGTGATCGAAGCAGTATCTGTTGGTGATACAGTGATCAGACTGGCTGTACTTACAGAATGTGATAACTCCTATACGATCAATTTACCGGTAACTGTAATTGCTGAGTAAAAAGAAAATACGCCGCAGCTGTTTTACAGCTGTGGCGTAAAAAATATATAATATAAGGAATTAGGAATATGAAATTTGCTCATATATGGATAGCACGGATATGGTATATTTTTTCCCCGGTATTGGCCTGTGCCTTACTGCTTTCAGCAAGAGTCGAAGCCTCCTCTTATGCGGAGTATGACGGTATACAGGTAATGGTGCAGATGGATCAGGAAACATATAAAGAAGGGGAGGAGATCACTGCTGTGATCACAGTTGTGAATACAAACAGCAGACCTGTCACAGTGCTGAATCTGGAACAGCTGATCCCCCAGGGGTATGTTCTGGCAGAAAATTCTGATGCATCACTGGAAAATGTGGAGATCAGTCCCGGTCAGGAGATCGTATTGCAGGTAACTTATACAGGGGAGCCGGCATCTGCGTCAGCGGATGGGAATGCAGGCTTTTGGGACAGGATTTTTTACGGAGAAACCTGGGGAATCCCCAATATCATTCTGGCAGTGATCGTGGTGATCTTTTTGATCATTTTCATGCTTTTAACCTAAAGGATTGCAATTCCTCGTTTTATGCTTTATAATCAGGAATGGTATGTTGGGCACAGTATATAGTATTTGACAAAAGGTTGTATATAGGTGCTTTCTATATAAGGAGGAACGAATCGTGAAAAGGAGTCTGAAAACCTTAGTATTGGTGCTTGTGATGCTGATGGGCATCAGCATCAGTGCAAGTGCGAAGAGTAAGGAAACATATTTTGAAGAAGACGGAGTCCGGTATTGCTGGGTTAGAGGCGGCAGTACGGAGGAGCCGGAGCCGGTAGCGGGTTTTCGGTGGATCAAGGTATTTGGGGAAAACGGAAAGCCTGTTACGCAGTTAGGAGACTGTGAGGATCATCCGAACAATGAGGGCTGCGACCTGTTTTGTGCACAGCTGCGACTGGAATATAAGTACAAGCTGGTGACCAGGGAGGTTATGCTGATAGAGGCGACAAATGAGGATGGTTATGCCATGACCGGAACAGAATTTGTCCTGCTGCAGCATCAGATCAGACAGGATGCTGACGGAAGCCCTATATTGGACGAAAACGGTCAGCTGCAGTATGACAATTCAGTTGTGGTCGGAAAGGGTACCGTGGAGAAGGACGGCTATGCAAGAATGCGTCTGGATGATAAACGGCTGGATTATACCAAGGAGCGTCTGCAGCTGGTATTGGCACAGACCCTGCAGGAGGAACAGTTAGATACTTATATGGCTGTTCAGAAGAAGTGGTTTGTCAATCTTATTTTAAACAATGGTACATATGAAGTATATAGTGTGAAGGATGCTCCCTATGAGGATAAGATCAAGGATCCGGCAGCATTAAAGGAGCATGGCTTCGGGGAGTTGGAGCCAAGTGAGTCAGATGAGTTCCGTTATGAAAGTCAGGTTTTAAAGACCCGCAATTATTACAGAGTCGGAGATCTGATCGTGAATATCTTAGTGGAAGGCTTTGATGGAGAAGTACCTTCCCATGTAAGAACCAATATTACCATAGAAGGCCCGAATGATTACAGCAAGAAGCTTCGAAGCAGTGAGACACTGAAGAGTCTGCGTATGGGTGAATATATCATATCCTATTCAAAACCTGTTGCAGTGGAGAATTATGCTGCCGCAGCGCCTGTTGTAACCGTACAATGTCCTGCAAATGCAGATCCGGTGGAGCTGACAGAGGATGTGAAGACTGTATTGTTAAACAGGGATCATGCCAATGCAAAGATCAATATTACTTATACTTATACCGCATTGCATGTGCATGATTATGATGAAGGAACAGTGGTGGAACCGACCTGTACAGAGGAAGGATATACACTTTACAAATGTAAGGATCCGGAGTGTGATGCTTCTTACAGAGACCAGTATGAGAATGCTTACGGTCATTTCTTCAAGGAAGAGCATCAGGATAAGACCTGTACCAAGGACGGCGGTATGGTATATACCTGTCTGTATTGCGGCTATTCCTACAGTGAAGTAGAAGAACCTGCACCCGGTCACAAGTATGATGATGCAAAGGTTACCAAGGCTACCTGTACGGAGAAGGGCTTTACTACCTATACCTGTGCTGTCTGCGGATTCAGCTACAGGGATGATTATACGGAGGAACTGGGCCACAGATATGTGGACGTAGAGCCGTTGAAGCCGACCTGTACGGAGCCGGGATATGAGGTTCAGAGATGTCTGAAATGTAATGAGGAATTGAAGGAGCCTGTAGGAGAGGCTTATGGTCATAAGTATGGCAAAAAGACGGTAACACCTCCGACCTGTACGGAAAAAGGCTATACCACCTTTGGCTGTACCAATGAAGGTTGCGGTTATTCTTATCAGGGAGAGGAAGTGGAGGCTCTCGGACATGATTATGTCAGCAAGGTAATAGAACCTACTACGGAAAGAGAAGGCTATACACTTTATACCTGTTCTGTTTGTAAGGATACCTATACAGAGGATCATAAGGATAAGCTGCCTTCAGATTCCAGGAAAGATGATACAGATCATGATGACTGGAATGCAGCACCTGTTGCAACAGCCACTCCTGCGCCTGCAGCACCTACAGCGGCACCGGCATCATCAAGCACCACGGAGCAGGCGACCCTGATCGTAAAATCCGTGGATGATATGGGCAATGCTTTAAAGGGTACCACATTTGCTCTTTATAACGGCAGAAGCCAGTTACAGTCATGGCCATGTACTTATGACAATGTGGCAGTTTTAGATAAGCTGGGAGACTATGTGAAGGAGGGAGAGACCACTTCCCTGACACTTGTCCAGACAAAGGCTCCGGAGGGCTATGAGGTATCCGAGGACAGCTTTACCGTCAGACTGAGTAAGAAAAATGGTAAGGTTACAGCAGAGGTTTTAAAAGACAGCGGATTGTTCGGAGGCAGTGTTTCAAAGAGCAAGGACGGTAAATTGATCGTAACCTTCTGCAGCAACAGAAAGACAGCACAGGTAGGAATCCTTTGCAATGTGGAGCTTATCTTTGCAGAGGGCTGTCAGCCGGATGAGGCTTTGACAGAAAGCTATCAGAACAAGGTATATGAGTTTACCTTAAAATGGACGGATTCTGAAAAGGGAGAGCAAACTGAGAAAGTCAGACTGTCCCATGGAGAAACAGCCCAGATGAAGGCACTCCTTCCGTCCGGCACAGAATATGAGATCCTGTGTACGGATGAAGAGGGCAATCAGCTTACCGGATTTGCAGACAATGCATCAGGAAATGTTTCTGCTGCACAGACAGAGGACAAGCTGATCGTAGAAGCAGATCTGAAATATAATATTAAAGCAGAAGAAGCATTCTGTTTAAGACTTGTTGTTACGGATGAAGACGGAAGGACACTGGAAGGAGCAGGTTTTGAACTGAAGGATCCCCAGGGCCGGAAGCTCGGCACCTTCTTCAGCCGCCAGAACGGAGAGATCCGTATAGAGGATGTATTTGATACAGAAGGAGATTATCTGTTAACACAGGTTTCTGCCTGTGTCGGTTATGAGCCGATCAAGGGTGCAGCACCGTTAACCATCGAAAAGGTATGTGTGCCGGAGACGGAGAATGATCCGCAGGTGCTTGTACAGACTCTGGCAGCCAAGATCCCGCATCAGGCAGTAACTGAACAGGAAGATGGAAGCTTCCGGATCGAGAATCCGAACACAGAGGCAGAGACAGCTTCCTCAGACAGCACAAAGGGTCTTGGACTTAAAGGTATTCTGGGTATCATTGCAGCAGGTCTTGTGCTTGTAGGCGGATGCATTGCAATTGTTATCGTTGATAAGAAATTAAAGAAAAAATTTGCCGAAGAGGAGACGGAGCTTGAAGAGGATGCAGAATCCGAAGAAGCTTCCGCTGATCAGGAAGAGTAGGGAGAATAAAAAGATATGCAAAGAAGATACATGCTTGGAATTGTGGCAGTTATTGTAGCAGTTGTAGTATTTTGTATGCTCCTCTTTGTAAAAATAAACGGACGGGATACGGCGGAAGACGGATCCCGTCCGTCTTCAAGCGATTTAACAGAGTCTGTGGAAAATTCCACAGACTCTGCTGAGTTAGAGGAGCTTTACAGAGATGGAACATTTGTATTTACTCCGGCACTTGTCAGGGAACGGTTTGAGGATACCCTGCCGGAAGGATATCATTTTGTAGAAAAGCCGGTTGCGAATCCGAAACAGAATGATAAATTACAGCTGGATATACTGGATGAAACAGGTACACTTACAGAACTGAGCCTGTTATTTAATACAACAGAGGAAGACCGGAACTTTAATCAGATTGCTCTTTTAATAAAAGAGGGTGGATTTAAAGAGGACACGGCAGCCATCCTGGAATGGTACCTGCAGACCTTTGCAGACAGCCTTGGGGAGGCAGACAGAAAGATGGTCTGTGAGGAGTATCTGGAG
>CAYXQG010000034.1:0-11396 GCA_964467405.1 uncultured Acetatifactor sp.
CGGTAGCAAGCTGCAATGACAAGGATTTTCAAAATCTGATGCATGTATATCTGGATGCAGTATTTTATCCGAATATTTACAAAACGGACAAGATCTTTTGCCAGGAAGGCTGGCACTACGAGATGCAAAACGCAGAGGATGAATTGAAGATCAATGGTGTGGTATATAATGAGATGAAGGGTGCTTTTTCTTCACCGGATGATGTTTTGAACAGAAGCATGATGGAAGCTTTGTATCCGGATACCACCTATGGAGTAGAATCCGGCGGAGATCCGGATGTGATCCCTACTCTTACCTATGAAGATTTTCTGGCCTTTCATAAAAAGTACTACCATCCGTCCAATTCTTATATTTATTTGTACGGAAATATGGACATGGCAGAAAAGCTGGAATTTATTGATGAGAAATATCTGTCCCATTATGATTATCTGGAAGTGGACAGTGCCTTGGAGGCACAGGAAGCCTTCGGAGCAGAAAGCCGTGTCCTGATCAAGGATTATCCCATCAGTGAAAGCGAAAATGAGAAGGAAAGCGTATATTTAAGCTGGAATGCCTCCGTTGGAAACAGTCTGGATAAGAAGCTGTATCAGGCCTTCCAGATCATTGATTATGCTTTATGCTCTGCACCGGGTGCACCTTTAAAGCAGGCATTGGTGGATAAAAATATAGGCAAGGAAGTTTATAGTATATATGACAGCGGTATTCTGCAGCCCTATTTCAGTATTGTGGCCAAGGATACATCTATGGAGATGCAGCCGGAATTTGTGAATACCATTCAGCAGGTATTACAGGACGTTGTGAAAAACGGCTTCGATAAGAAGGCATTGTTTGCAGGTATCAATTATTATGAATTTAAGTACAGAGAGGCTGACTTTGGCGCATATCCCAAGGGACTTATGTACGGACTGCAGGCCCTGGACAGCTGGCTGTATGATGAGAAGGAGCCCTTCATGCATCTGGAGGCCAATGAGACCTTTGCTTTCTTAAAGGAAAAGGCAAAGGAGGGCTATTTTGAAGAGCTGGTTAAGGAGTATCTGCTTGACAATACCCATAAGGCAATCGTGATCTTAAAGCCGAAGAAGGGACTGACCGAGGAAAAGGATGCACAATTAAAAGCTGCATTGCAGGCGAAGAAGGATTCCTTAAGTGCAGAGGAAATTGCAAATATCGTTGCAGAGACAAAGGCCTTGGAAGCATACCAGGAGGCTGAGGATGCAAGGGAAGATCTGGAGAAGATACCGTTACTTACCAGAGAGGATGTGAATAAGCAGGCCCGTAAGCTGGTAAATACAGAGCGAAGCATCGGAGACATTCCCGTACTGCATCATGATTTGTTTACCAATGGCATCGGATATCTGCGTGTGATCTTTGAAATGAAGGATATTCCGGGGGAGCTGCTTCCTTATGTTGGTATTTTCAAAGGATGTCTGGGATTATTAAATACGAAAAATTATCAATACGGAGACTTGTTCAATGAAATGAATATTGTAACAGGCGGTATGTCTGCTGTGAACAATGATTATGGTGATATCAATGATCTGAACAAATATCGCCTGACCTTGGAGATCAAGACAAAGGTATTGTATGAAAATATTGATAAGGCGATCCGTCTGATTCAGGAGATCCTGATGACCTCGGATTTTGATGATAAGAAGCGTCTTCGTGAGATTATTGCAGAGGGCCGTTCCCGTACACAGAGCCAGATGATAAGCGGCGGTCATGTAGTAGCTATGAGTAGAGCTCTCTCTTACGGAAATGTATCAGGGGAGATCAGCGAGATCATATCCGGTGTGCCCTTCTATCGTCTGCTCAGTGAGCTGGATGATCATTTTGAAGAGCATCAGGATGAATTATGCGAGATATTGAAGAAGCTTGCAGGAATGATCCTGCGTAAAGAAAATATGCTCCTTGACTTTGTAGGAACAGAGGAAGGATATGAGAAGCTGGAAGCCTGTGCGGCTGAGCTTGCCGATACTTTATATACGCATCCGGTGGAAACAAAGGCCTATGTGCCTGAGGTGAGCCGCAAAAACGAAGGCTTTATGACCTCAGGTCAGATTCAATATGTATGCCGCGGCGGTAATTTCCGGAAAAAGGGATTGCCTTACACAGGCAGTCTGCGTGTGCTGAAGGTGATGATGGAATATGATTATCTGTGGAACAATATCCGTGTAAAGGGCGGAGCTTACGGCTGTATGTGCGGCTTTGGCAAATCAGGAGAAAGTTATTTTGTTTCCTACAGAGATCCGAATCTTGGGAAGACGATCGATGTATATGAGAAGGCAGCAGCAAATATTGCCGCCTTTGAGGCAGATGAGAGAACCATGACACAGTATATCATAGGTGCTGTCAGTGATATGGATGTTCCCATGAATCCGTCAGCCTTGGGTCTGTTCTCCTTAAGTGCCTATATGACGGGAGTTACCCAGGAAATACTCCAAAAGGAGAGAGAAGAAATGCTTGCAACTACAGTAGAGGATATAAGAGCGCTTTCTAAGTATATAGAAGCCTTCATGGGGGATGATTTCCTGTGTGTAGTTGGTAATGCAGAGAAGATCAAAGAGGAAGCTTCGCTGTTTATGAAGGTGGAAAATTTATTTTAAATAAGTATTCTCATAATAAGGAGGGGCCTATGAAAAAGAGAAGAATTGGACTACTGTTTCTTAGTATGATGACGGCAGCTGTACTTATGACAGGGTGTGGCGCAGCTAAAAGATCAAACGACATGATGTTTGGTACGGCCATGGATATGAACACGGAAAGTGCCACCATGCAGACTTCCAAGGACACCGGCTTCGTATCCATGCCGGAGGAATATGTGCCGGAAGCCTCAGGGGAAACGGATACGGATCTTTCGCTTCCGACATCGGACAGGAAGCTGATCAAAACCGTGGATATGACAGTGGAGACCAGGGAGTTTGACAGCCTGCTTGTTTCAATGGAAGCCAAGGTAGAGGAATTGGGTGGTTACATTGAATGTATGGAAACCTATAACGGCAGTACATATTACGAGTATCGAAGAAGCAGGGAGGCTTCCATGACACTGCGTATTCCGCAAAGTAAGCTGAATGGCTTTTTGGATGAGGTCTCAGACTTGTGCAATGTGATCAGACGTTCTGAGCAGGTAGAGGATGTCACCTTAACCTATGTGGATCTGCAAAGTCATAAAAAGGCTTTGCAGGCGGAACAGGAAAGACTGTTGGAGTTGATCGGCCGTGCAGAACAGATTGAGGAGATCATTACTATTGAAAGCAGGCTTTCTGAGGTACGCTATCAATTAGAAAGCATGGAGTCACAGTTACGAACCTTTGATAATAAGATTGATTACAGTACGGTAACGATTTATGTGGAAGAAGTAGTACAGTTTACACCTGTAGAAGAGGAAACCGCCTGGGAACGTATTTCATCAGGTTTTGTGGAGAGTGTGGAAGAAATCGGAGACGGGCTGAAGGAATTTGCAATCTGGTTTGTGATCAGCATTCCCTACTTTGTTGTTTGGGGCGTTGTATTGTTACTTGTGATCATTGTGATCAAGGCCTTACACAAATGCAGGAAGAAGCACGGAACCTGCAGAATCGGGAAGGTAAATAAAACTGCAGCTGAGGATGCGGAAAATGTCAAACGGTAATATCATCCAGTAAAATAACCGAATAGAAACCCTTCAAAATGCTCAACCTAGTATTACAACAGAAGAAAAGGGGGAGCGTGAGGATGGACAGAGAAGAATCCTGGAGGCAGTTTTGGGGAAGCGGCAGGATAGAGGATTATTTACGCTACTCTGCATGTGAAAGAGAAGGTGCAGATGATAGATGCCGAAATGTCCCGGAGGGTGAGAAAAAAGACCGGTACGGCAGAAAGTCCGGAGGCAGTATAGGAACAAGGCAAAATGATTTTTTAAGCTAAATAAAGAGGATGCTCTGACTATGATACAGTAAGCATAGTCGGAGCATCCTTTTTTTACTTGATAACCAATACCCAGCTGTCGAACCAGCGCAGGAATCTGACAGCAAAATTGTAATCCACAGGACTGCCGGAAAGCACCGGATAAAACAGTATAAACAGCAGGAATGCTGCAAGTGCATATCCTATGAGAAGTGCAGCAAAGGCTTTTTTATTTAGCTTTTCCCTAAGCTGCAGGAAGCTGTAGCCGATCATCAGTGCCAGGAACGGAACACTGGGGAAATAGTGATAGATAAAGGTGCATCGGGAAACCAGAACCCATGGAAGATACTGGGCTAGATATCCAATGCAAAGGAAAACAGCAGTTTTTTTCCTTTTTCGAATTGCTAAATACAGCGTATACAGAAATGCCGGGATACCGGCCCACCATACAAGCGGATTGCCAAAGGAGCTGATTCCCTGTCGCAGGGAGCCCTCCAAGGTTTTTGTGTAATAGAGGATGGGACGCACCATAGTAGGCCATTCATACCAGGTTGAAGAGTAAGGATGGGTTGCCTCAAGCTTACTGTGATAGTTGAACATGGTTTCCTGGTTGGCCAGCATCCCGGCAAACAGTCCGGGATGGTTCGGGTCTACAAAGGGTATGTAGGAGAGCAGGTAAATGCAAAAAGGAATGGCCACAAAGAATATCATGCAGAAGCCGATCGTATGCAATGTATTTTTGCGGAATACGCTGATAATATGCTTGTGGGATATCCGATCTGTGCTTCCTTTCGGATCAAGCAGTGCATACCTGTACTCGCGGTAACGTATCAGAAGCTGTGAAAAGAAAATAACAGCAAGTCCCGCACCGGCATAAGCTCCAGTCCATTTGCTGGCGATACCGAAGCCAAAGGCAATGCCGCAGGCCCCTAACGGTTTCCAGGTTTCTTTTAACGGTCTGTCATAGAAGCTTAGATGAATGTAGCGTTCCATGAAGTAGTACATTACGATGATGAAGAAGGTAACAAATACATCGATGGTTGCCAGCCTTGTCTGTGCAAAATGCATGAAATCAAAGGCAAACAAGAAGCATATGAATGCGCCTAAATATCGGTTTTTGGTAATATTTCGTCCAAGCAAATAGAGGAAGGGGAGCATCAGGACACCAAAAAGTGCACCCATAAACCGGAATCCAAAGGGAGTGGTTTTGAAAATCAGAGCACCCAGGGTGATGAGAATCTTACCAAATGGCGGGTGGGTATTTTCATAGGTTCGAAGCCCATTCATAAATTCATGTACGGTACGTGTATAGTAAATCTCATCAAAGTAGCATCCGCTTAAGTAATTGATGGTCTCAGGGAAAGTATCTGCCTCATCATAAAGGTCTGGATAAGAGGCAGCATTTGCTACAGGGAGGATATTGTCTTTCTCATCCTGGATAACGATCTCTCCGATCAGAGCATCTTTCTTCATATTGGTAATGCGGATATTGTCAACCGGGTAGGGCAGCGTCAGAGATCCCCAGCTGAAAACACTCTTCATGGTAAAATCCTGTATATAGGTCCAGTCCTCATCGGAATCATTTTTGACCTCCAGCCTGAAATCGATATCCTGTTCATTGCGCAGATACCAGTTTAAGACTGATATCTGAGTATCCTCCGAGGAGGAAATATCTAAGTAGGTATAATAAGGAATGGTATATTCCGTCTGGGGAGCCGTAGTATTACCCAAATGGTAAAAGGCAAAGCATGCATAAAAAAGTGTAATTCCCAACAGGAAGATCCAGTCTGTTTTTGTGAAGGCAAGAGCCTTTCGGGAAGCAACAGGTGGTTTGGGTGCTATGAGCTGCTTAGGGCAGAAGCACTGTCTTTCGTTTTCTGCTTTTGGGGATTCGCTATTTTCCATATGGTTTGTACTTTGCTTTCCGTGCAGATCCCTGTGCAGAGTGACATAAAAGAACAGTCCGCTTAAAACCATCAACGCAGAGATAAAGATAATGGCAAAGTCTCTGGCATTATAATCATATGGATCGTAGTAATACAGCACATGATACACATTCAGAAAATGACTGACGGAAAGGAATATGTAGGTATATAAATAACACTTTTTCCTGCTTATTATATAGGTAAATAAAAGCAGTATCATGGCAGGGAAGAGATAGCGCTCATGCATGCGTACCGTAAACAAAAACAGAGTAATGATCAGGAAGGCACCGCACAGATAGTAGCGTTCCCTGCATTGAAGCTTTCGTACAAAAAGATAAGCGGAGGCAAGGGTAAGCAGTATGATGATCAGAGTGCCAAGCTGTGCAAAGGTAAGAAAGAGAACAGTCTTATCCTGTGAGGCCCAGTTTAAGCCAAGCATAGCCCAGAAGTTATAGGCATTTACGGAAATATAGGCATAGGATCCAAGTGTGTCTGTATACTGGGACAGAACCTTTTCCGGGCCAAAGGGAAGACAGGCCAGTACCATGCAGCCGATCGCAACCAGTCCGCCGAACAGGTTAGCAAAGAATTTTCTCAAGCTAAAGTTCTTCCGGAATACATGCTCGTAAATACCAAACAGTATTAAAGGCGTAAAAACAAGGGTCTGGGGCTTTAGCAGAATGCCCAGAGCGAATACAAAGTAAGCCGGGATGGTTTTGCCTTCCGTAAGAAGCAGACAGATGACAAGAATCGTCAGTGTAAATACGGAATCCACCTGCCCCCACATAGAGGAGTTAATAAATACGGCAGGATTAAATACATAGGCAGCCGTAAGAAGCAGGCAGGTGCGCTCACTAAAACGTGAGGATGCGGCCCGGTAAATAAGATATCCGGCAGCAATATCACATAGAATGGCAGGAAGCTTTATAAGCAGTAAACAGCTGCCGGAAAGATATGTTATATGAAATTTGGACAGAATAGCACCTACAAGATACAGGATGTACATATAGCCGGGCGGATAATCCGAAAAATAATCCGGGGAATAAAAGGCAGCAAAGCCTCCGGTATAGACTCTGTTTGCCCAGCCGTAAAAGCATCCGGTATCTGTTAAAAAGCCCTGATAAAAGTAGGCGATCAGACATCTGAACAGAAATGCAGAGGCCAGTATGATGAAAAAAGTATATTTACGATTTGTTTTGTGTTCCATTCTATTCCATACCTTTCCAGTATATTGTTCCGTGCTTTTTCCACCTTTTTAAAAGGACAGGCAGCGGACACTTCAGGGAAAAGATGCTGTATCAGACAAAAACCATTCCCTGCTTCGTCCATTATAACAGAGAAGTCCCTAAATACAAAGAAGAAAAATAAATTCTCTTCCGGGAAGGAAAAAAGAAGCTCTACAGAGGTCTGTCTGCTGCAGACAGCAGATGGAAAAACAAAGACGCACCATTGAGCCGGGTCTTAGCAGAGGATAAGCGTTCGGGATGCCACTGAACACCCAGAATAGGAAGAGTGGTATGTTCGATTGCCTCCACACAGTGGTCCGAATCGCACCACTGGACAGGAAGTAATCCGCTTCCCAGCTTGTTGACAGCCTGATGATGTCTGCTGTTTGTTATGCAGTCTGCGCCATACAGATCATACAGGAAGGAGCCACGGCTGATATGAGTACCATGATACAGATCCTGTGAGGCAGAGGTGTGCAGACCGGCAGAGGGAAGATGCTGTATGATGGTGCCGCCCAGTGCTACATTAATAAGCTGCATGCCCTTACAGATACCGAGCATGGGTATGTGTAAGGAACAGGCAAAGTCAAAAATCTGCAGCTGTAAAAGATCTAGCTCCGTATCTATGTTGAGGGAGCCTCTGTTTGGCTCACCGAAAAGCTTTGGTGTGATATCGCCACCGCCCGGGAATATAAGAGCCTGACAGGCGGACAGTGTACCAATGGAGAGGGAGGTGACCGAAGGAATCTTTAAGGAGCTTAAAAACTGTTCATATCCGTAAGTATCTTTTTTCCTGCCGACAATACCTATTTTCATAAAGATCTCTTTTCTTAAAAGTCCTGATAATATATGCACAGGAAGCATAAGATATGCGGGAAAGGTATTGACTGAAAGTTTTTTCGGGTATAATTTAAATAGGTAAGGGGGAGAAAGGTAATGAATCCTATGAAGCTTGTTCGAAAAAATAAAGGCTGTATGAGAAAATATAAGCCGGATTGGGTGCTGTGTGCCGCAGGAGTGATTCCCGGCGCAATTATGCTCTTTTTATTTATTATAAGCAGTATTTTTCCGTTCGGAGAGCGGAGCTTTCTGGCATCGGATATGTATCATCAATATATGCCGTTTTTAAGGGAGTTTGCATCCAAGCTTTGGAAGGGGGAGGGCTTATCCTATTCCTGGAATATTGGCATCGGTACGAATTTCCTTGCCCTGTATGCATATTATCTGGCAAGCCCGCTTAATTGGTTTTCTCTGCTTGTACCGGAAGCGTACCTGGTGGAATTTATGAGTTATCTGGTGATCTTAAAGGTGGGGCTGTGCGGACTGACCTTTGGCATCTATCTGCGAAAGCATTTTCAGACAGGAACCTTTGCTGTGGTTTTGTTTGCATGCTTCTATGCTTTATCAGGATATATGGCAGCTTATAATTTTAATATAATGTGGCTGGACTGTGTCATATTGCTTCCACTGATCCTTTTGGGGTTGGAAAGGCTTGTAAAAGAAGATAAGTGTATTTTGTACTGTGTGAGTCTGACCGTATGTATATTGGCTAATTTTTACATATCCATTATGGTATGTATTTTTCTGGTGCTGTATTTTATCATGCAGGTTATTTGTGAAAAAAGAATATGCAGACCGGTTTTAAATTTCACTCTGTATTCGCTGCTTGCCGGGGGCATGGCAGCAGTATTGCTGATACCGGCAGTATGTGCCATTTCCGGCGGAGATTATGCAGCTATGGATTTCCCGGATAAGCTGGAGTCTTATTTTTCCGTATTGGATGAGTTGGCAAGGCACTGCCTTTGCGTGACTACGGAAAGAGGACTGGATCATTGGCCCAATCTCTATTGCGGTGTAGTGGTTCTTATGATGGTACCCATGTATGCACGCCACTCAAGGATTCCTGCCGGAAGAAGATTTACCATGCTGGCAATGGCAAGTATCATGCTGATCAGTTTTTCTACAAATGTTTTGGATTTTACCTGGCATGGGTTTAATTTCCCCAATTCCTTCCCTGCAAGACAATCCTTTATTTATATATGGCTTGTTTTGGTCATGTGCTTTGAAATTTTTGTACATATAAAAGAGGTGCAGGAAGGTGAGATCATACAGAGCTTTCTGATAGCAGTGGTATTTTTGCTTTTTTGTGAAAAGTTTGTGGATAGTGAAGATTTCAGTACCTGGACAGAGGTATGGACTCTGTTCTTTATTGTGATCTATGCCATATTACTATATTTTTATAAAAGATTTCAGGATACACAGTGGCAGTATGTATTATGCGGCATTGCCTGCCTGACGGTGGTGATCGAGTGCGGAATGAATATGTACAGCACAAGCATTGGCACGGTAGACAGGGCTGCTTACTTAGAGCAGATAGAGGATTATCAAAAGCTCTATGCACAGGCATGCGAAGAAACAGAAGGCTTCTGGCGGATAGAGAAATTTGAACGAAAGACGAAAAATGATGGCGCACTGGCAGGATATCCTACCGCATCTACATTTTCTTCCACAATGAATTCAGCCGTGGCTGATCTGTACGAAAGCCTGGGCATGCGTCACAGCAAGGTCTATTACGGATATGAAGGTGCTACAGGGCTGACAAGTGCATTGCTTAATGTACAGTATATGTTCGGCAATACGCCAAACGAGGAGCATGAGGCGGGTATGCCAAAAGACGGAATGTATAAGCTGATGGCACAAAGCGGCGACATCAGCTTATATAAATGTAATTATACTCTGCCCTTTGGTTATGTGGTGCCCAAGGAATTTGATATTGTAAAAAGTGAAACGGGAGAGCCCTTTAAGGTACAGAATAATATTGCAGAGGAACTTGGAATAAGGGGACGCCTGTTTGTTAAGGTCGATAGCAGCAAAAAGGAAGAGAATGTAACCTTTAAGGCGGACGGTGACGGATATTATTATGCTGTCCTGACTGCTTCCGGTACTTCCCGGATTGATATGACGGGAGAGCTTGGTTTACAGACTTATAAGGATTTAAAATATGCAAGTATTATAGATTTGGGATATCTGAACAAGAATCAAAAACTGATATTTACAAATGGGGAGAAGGAGGATCAGTCACCACAGATAAAGCTTTCCTTTTACAGGATGAATACAGAGGTACTGGAGGCGGCCTTGGAGGAACTGTCAAAGAAACATATGACGCAGGTAACCTATGACAGTACTCATGTAAGCGGACATATTGTTATGGAGGAAGCAGGAAAAGTGGTCCTTTCCATTCCTTATGAAAAAGGATGGACTATTTGGGTAAACGGGGAGGAGACAGAACCGGGACTGCTTGGAGGGTGCCTGATGACAGTGATGCTGGAGCCGGGAGAATATGATATTTCCATGGAATATGTTCCCCGGGGAAAGGAAGCAGGTCTTTATTTAAGCATAACAAGTTTTATATTATTTGCAGGTATTTCGGTATTTAGAAAGAAAAAAGCGAAAAACGTATTTTCTTAATTGAAATTTGGAAAGAATATGCTATAATGTAAGTGCTTTCATAAGTTAAGATGAAATTACTATGAGCTTATGTAATCTGTTATACAGATTAGAATGGAGGAAAAATGAACGCAGTATTAGAGCAACTTAACAAAATCGGTATTGTTCCTGTTGTAAAAATTGACAGAGTAGAGGATGCAGTACCTTTGGCAAAAGCACTTTGTGCAGGTGGACTTCCTTGTGCAGAGGTTACTTTCCGTACCGATGCGGCAGCAGGTGCAATCAAGGCTATGACCGAGAATTTCCCTGACATGTGCGTAGGTGCAGGTACTGTTTTAAATGCAGCTCAGGTTGATGCAGCAGTAGAAGCAGGAGCAAAATTTATTGTAAGTCCTGGTTTAAATCCCAAGACCGTTAAATATTGTATCGAGAAGAATGTACCTATCACTCCCGGTACTTCAAGCCCTTCCGATATTGAACAGGCTATTGAACTTGGTCTGGATGTAGTTAAATTCTTCCCGGCTGAGCAGTCCGGCGGTTTGGCTAAGATTAAGGCTATGGCAGCTCCTTATGTAAATATGAAATTCATGCCTACAGGCGGTATTAATGCAAAGAATTTAACTTCTTACCTTGATTTCCCGAAGATCATTGCTTGTGGCGGATCATGGATGGTTCCTGCAGACCTGATCAATGCAGGTGAGTGGGACAAGATCGAACAGCTTACCAGAGAAGCAGTTCAGACCATGCTTGGTTTTGAACTTGCACATGTTGGTGTAAATGCAGAGAATGAAGAAGAAGCTGCAAAGGCTGCTGACAGATTTGCATTTATCTTTGGTATGCCTGCAAAGGCCGGCAACAGCTCTATCTTTGCCGGTACTGCACTTGAAGTGATGAAGACTCCTTACCTTGGTAAGAA
>CAYXQG010000035.1:0-11173 GCA_964467405.1 uncultured Acetatifactor sp.
GCTATCTCCGGTACTACTCCGCCGTACAGGGTATGCAATGCAATCTGAGAAGATATGACATTGGACAGCACCTCTCTTCCGTTTTTTACTACAGAGGCTGCTGTTTCATCACAGGAGCTTTCGATCGCCAATATGAGAATATCCTCTGTTTTCTTTTCTGTATCCATATTGTTTCGTCCTTTTCTATTCTTCAAATTTCAATTCTGTACTTCTGCCGTCCTTTGCTGCAACAGAAGCCGGAAATATCTTTCTGACCTGTCCCATATATTCTTCCGGCCTGATCAATGACGGGCTGTAATGTGTCAGCCACATTTCCTGTACCTGCGCCTTTTGGGCAATGCCGGCTGCCTCGTACATAGTCATGTGTTTTTTCTCTCTTGCCTTAGCCTGATTTTCCGGGTCCCCATACATGCCCTCACAAACAAACAGATCCGCATTTTGGGCATGGTTTTCAATATTTTCCGTAGGTCTGCTGTCCGTACAATAAGTTACCTTAAGACCTTTTCTGACGTCACCCAATACCATATCCGGTGTAAATACTCTGCCCTCTGCTTCAATCGTCTCTCCTTTTTGTAAACGATTCCAAAAAGGAAGCGGAATATTCAGCTCTTTTGCCTTCTCTACCTGAAACTTTCCTACACGCTCTACTACCATATTATATCCGTAGCAAAGTACGTTGTGATTCACCTTAAATGCTTCAATATAGAAACCATCAAACTGAAACTTCTGATTTGTTTCCTCTATTTCCAGAAATTTAATCTCAAACGGAAGCTCCGGTGCAATAACACGCAGGGCGTTGACAATTCGCTGTAAGCCCTTGGGACCGATCATCAAAAGAGGTTCCGTTCTCTCTGCATTTCCCATGGTAAGGAGCATGCCGGGCAGTCCGCTGATATGATCTGCATGATAATGGGTAAAGCATATAATATCAATGGGCTTAGGGCTCCACCCCTTCTCCTTCATTGCCACCTGCGTTCCCTCACCACAGTCGATCAATATACTCTTTCCGTTATATCTCATCATCAAAGCTGTCAGCCAACGATATGGCAGCGGCATCATACCGCCTGTTCCCAGCAAACACACATCCAGCATTATTTCCTCTCATTCTGCTGTTTACACAGCTTACAAAATTTCCCAAACTTCTTTTGTACTATAATAATTCCGGTTCCTCCGATACTTCTATAGGAAGTACAAAGTCCCGTACTATTTCATCATAACATTTTTCACACAGATCCCATGTGTGCCGCATACCATCCTTTTGGCTGAAATAGCCGAAATCATATGCAGCATGGAAACAGCCTTCCTTTATAAGGCCATTCTCAACCAAAAGCACCTTTCCGCACTTATTACAGCGCACCTGCTGCAGTGAACCGTTCTGTAAACCCGTATATTTACGCATCTTATCCTCCCTTGTCCTTTTGTTAAACATAGCAGTTACTGCGTAAAGTGTATCACAAGTTCATGCAAATCCATCCGGTAATTCCTGCCAACGCCATCATACCTTTCTTTTCCACATGATCATGGCATCCTCAACCGGCTTTTCATAAAATCGCGGACGGATTCCCTCTGACTTAAATCCAAGCTTTTCATAGACTCGAATTGCCGGTACATTGCTGACACGTACCTCTAAGGTAAAATTTTCAATTCCCAGCATACTGCCCTGCAGCAATAATTCTTTCATCATACGGCTAGCAATTTTCTGTCCTCTGTATGCTTCGGCGACCATAACATTATTAATATCGCCATCTCCCGAAATATTGGTTACACCACAGCAGCCGATGATCTCATCTTGTACCTCAGCTACCAAATACAGGCTGTCAGGGTCTTCTGCCACATGCACAAAGTCCTTAACTGACCAGGGCATACTAAAGCTTGCAGCTTCTAATAAAGCCACTTTTTCTGCGTCCTCAGGCTGCATTTTCCGTATCTTAACCATTGGCCTCTTCTCTTTCTCTCTCCGCCTGACTTTTCCTCAGATATTCCGGTGCATGCTCTGCAGCTGAAACAACCTTTCCTGCCTTGGCATAGAGCATTCCCAGGGCTGCCACACTTGCAGCTCTCTGGCGGTTCATATTAGATGGAGCAAAGGTATAGGGAACCTGACATTCTTTGGCAATAATCCCCTCATAAACAGGTACTCCATCCCCCAAAAAAATAACTTCTCTTCCTAATCTGTTGCATTCCTGCAGAATTTCCGTCACATCAACCGCGCATTGTTCTTTCACTACATTCATCTTCCATGAAGTACCCTCTGCTTCAAAGCCGTATATACCGGTATATACCTGATTTCTTCTGGCATCCATCAAAGGACATACCAGCTTATCGGTTCCGCAAAGATTATATGCCAGTCCCTCCAGCGTAGGTACCTCAACTACCGGCTTATTCAATGCCAGCCCCAGTCCCTTCACTGTTGCTGAACCGATACGAAGGCCGGTAAAGGAACCCGGTCCTGCTGCAACTGCTATATAATCAATGCTGCTTAAGTCCAGTTCGACCATTTTTCTGATCTCCTCCAGCATGGGAAGCAGGGTCTGTGAATGTGTCTTCTTATGATTCATGGTATATTCCGCTACCAGAATATCATCTTCTGCTACTGCCACGCTTGCAACCAATCCTGAACTATCTATTGCCAAAACTTTCATGATAATCCTCTCTACATCTCTTTCAATTGAATTTTACGGTAATCAAAGCCCTTTTCCAGATCCTTTTCGATGGTGATCTGCCGGTAATGGTCGGGCAGGATCTCTTCAATCAGATTCGCCCACTCGATCAGGCAGATACCTTCTCCGTAAAAGCAATCCTGATATCCGATTTCTTCCATTTCCTCTACATCACCAATACGATATACATCAAAATGATAAAAGGGCATCCTGCCTTCCTCATAGATCTGTACTATAGTAAAGGTGGGACTGTTGACAGGTTCTGTAATCCCCAAGCCTGCTGCAACTCCCTGTGTAAATACAGTCTTACCGACTCCCAGGTCACCGATCAGGGTATAAACCTCTCCGGGCTTTGCATTGATACCGATCTGTTTTCCTATCTCAAAGGTGTCCTCCGGACGGAAGGACTCCCAAATACAATTAGCCATATTTCCTCTCATTCCGGCTGTGCCCACAGCCTTCCAGTTAATAACGAATCTTCACCTTTGATGGTGGCATATGCGTAGAAATGATCTCTATACATTGGGACACATTCTCACCCAGTGCATGTCTGGGGATGATCGTTGCATTTACCGGCGAACTGTAGACAATGATACTCTTAGAGGTTGACATTGCCTTATACATATTCTCCCATGCCTGATGCTGTTTTTTCGTTCCCTGTAAAACAGTAATTCCCTTATCATCCAATATATAGTGCATGGACGTTTGAAAATCCGGACTTGTACGAACCTGCTTCTTACTCTTTCCGTACAAAGTCACCGGAAGAGCCAAAAGCACAACGGCACCGGCAGTCACAAAAATCCACCTGTCGTTAAAAAGACCCATGATCACAAGCAGGCCGCCCAGGCAGCTTCCCAATATACCTGCCGAGCTGTTATAGGTATGTGCGATCATATAATCAAATAACTCTGCAACTTCTATCTTAACATCTAATTCCAACATTTCTTTCCTCTTACAACCGGCAGCTTTTGTCCATCCCGGCATTTCCCTGCCATATACTGTTGCCGGCTTCTGTCCTGATACTGCAAAAGGCTGTCTCAGCAAAGACTCTTTGCCTTGACAGCCCTTATCTGTCTTACTCTAGTGTAGATGTACAATGCGGACATCTGGTTGCTTCCAAAGGAATCTCCGACATACAGTAAGGACATTTCTTGGTAGTAGGTGCAGGTGCAGGTGCTTCTTCCTTCTTTGTCAGACTATTGATCGCCTTCACCAGCATAAATACCACGAAAGCCATGATGAGAAAATTAATTACACCTGAAATAAAGCTTCCGTAATTCAGTGTGGCTGCTCCTGCTTCCTGGGCTGCTGCCAATGTAGCATATTTGTTGCCGTCCAGTGCAATGAACCAATTTGTAAAATCCAGCTTGCCTGTAAAGAGACTTAATACCGGCATCACAATGTCATTTACCAATGATGATACAAGACCATTGAATGCACCACCAATGATGACACCTACTGCCAGGTCGATCATATTTCCCTTCAAGGCAAATTTTTTGAATTCCTGCATAAATTTCTTCATACTCAATCCTCCAACATGATCTAACTAAACTAATTATATTACAAGTCCGATAAATTGCAAGTTTTTTATTGCATTTAGTGCTTCATTCCGCTCTTAATAATGGGGCTGAGAGGCTTATAAACAAACATAGTAAGAATCGATACCATACTGCCCTTTAATAAATTCATGGGTGCTACGCAGCATATGACAAAGCTGACAACGCTACCCTGTGTCACCAAAGGATTTACCTCGCTACCCATGGCAATGATCTGCTCCAGTGGCATGCCGTAAAGCTTCGAAAAAGCAGGCAGTAAGTAGATTGCATTAAAAGCTGTGCCAAATACTGTCAGGACAAGAGTTCCTATGATACAGCCCCAAACCGCACCTCTTTTTTTCTTATAAAATATATAAATAACGGAAGCAGGCAGGATAAAGCTGCAGCCTATCACAAAATTTGCCAGATCCCCTACAAAAGCAGTGGAGGTTCCTTTTACCAAAAGCTTTAACAGGATCTTAACAAATTCCATCATCACTCCGGCTGCCGGGCCGAAAGCATAAGCACCTACCAGTATGGGCAGTTCACTAAAATCAAGCTCATAAAATGGCGGCACAAATGGTAAGGGAAACTCAAAAAGCATGAGTATCATGGCAATTGCCGAAAACATACCGATCATGGCGATCTTTCTGGTAGAAAATATTTTCTCCGAAAGTCCGTTTTTTCTCTGTGCTATTTTTTCTGTCAGCCATGCTGCCAAAATAAGTGCTGCAGCAATCAGCAATACTTCCGCTGCAAATACTGCATTGTTTTTTACACTTTCCAATAAATTGTTCATTTTTCCTCCTTCTGCCGTCACACGGCACCCTATCTTGCGCAGACAGGGCAATTGATTTTCGGAAAAATTCTTCCTGTGTATTCTTCCTGTGGCTTTTTATCCTGCGCAGCTCACATAAAAACAACCCCGAAAGTTCTGCAAATACAAGACTTTCGGGGTACTCAAATACACATACCTTTCTTCTTTCATCCAGACTGTACTGTTGGTAACGGATTTGGACCGTTTCAGCCACACCTATATTAGTGCAGGTCGCAGACTCATCAAATCATCTTCTCTATGCAAGTCCCGCTTGCCATACCTTCGATCATTTGCCTCACTGCCAGTAGGGAATCTCACCCAACCCCGAAGAATTTAACCATATTTTGCTTACAGCCTGACCATTTGGAAGCTGTATGGCTACATACTACTATAACCCGATCGGGATGTCAACTGTGGGCTGAAAAGCAGGAGTTTTGTATTCTCCGTCAAAGCAGTCTCCCGATCTCCTATTCCTTACTTCTTGATCTTCATGGTCAAGGAAATCCTCTTCTTTGCCACATCACAGTCAAGCACCTGTACATCCACAACATCTCCCACGCTTACTGCCTCCAGAGGATGCTTAATGTACTTCTCTGTAATCTGGGAAATGTGTACCAGACCATCCTGATGCACACCAATATCCACGAACACACCAAAATCGATTACATTCCGGACAGTTCCCTTTAAGATCATTCCCGGCTTTAAATCCTTCATATCCAAAACATCACTTCTCAGAATTGGCTTGGGCATATCATCACGGGGATCACGTGCCGGCTTTTCTAACTCTTTTAAAATATCCGTTAATGTAATTTCACCAACACCCAGTTCCTCAGCCAGAAGCTTCTTATTTTTAATTCGCTTTTCCAGGCTGCTTACTGCATTTTCTGTCTGCTTCAGTGCTGTATTACTCTTATCAGAGGCTTTGTCCTTATTGGACGGTGCTTCGAAGGTAACTCCTCCCATAGCCTGTGCCAGCGCCTTACCCATGGCAGTATTGGTATTACTTACCCTTACCTGCTTCTGAACCTGCTTCTTTGGTGCAGGTTTCTTTTCTGCAGGAGCCTTCTTTCCTGCTGCCTTCTCAGCTGCTGCTTTCTTCTGTGCTTCCTTTACATCCTCCATGGTAAGTCCCAGCTTATCAAGAAGCTTCATGGCTGCATCATAGGATTCCGGGTGCACACTGGTTGCATCTAACGGATTGTCTCCGTCTAAAATTCGCATAAAGCCTGCACACTGTTCATATGCCTTAGGGCCCAGCTTTGCTACCTTTAACAGCTGCTTACGATTGGTAAAGCGTCCGTTGGCTTCACGATAATCCACAATATTCTTGGCAATAGTCTTATTGATACCTGAAATATATTCAAGGAGGGAAGCAGATGCTGTATTCAGATCTACACCAACCTTATTTACACTGTCTTCTACTACACCATTTAAGGCTTCACTGAGCTTCTTCTGGTTCATATCATGCTGATACTGTCCTACACCGATGGACTTGGGATCGATCTTTACCAGCTCTGCCAAAGGATCCTGTAATCTTCTTGCAATAGAGGCTGCACTTCTCTGTCCTACGTCAAAGTTAGGGAATTCTTCCGTAGCAAGCTTGCTTGCAGAGTAAACAGAGGCACCTGCCTCATTTACGATCACATACTGCACCGGTCTGTCCAGCTCCTTTAACAGTTCAACGATCACCTGCTCGGATTCTCTGGAGGCAGTACCGTTTCCTACAGAGATCAGATCTACATTATATTTTTTGATCAGCTTCTTTAATTCTGCCTTTGCCTCCTGTACCTTGTTCTGGGGGGCAGTGGGATAGATTACCTTCGTATCCAATACCTTGCCTGTTGCATCCACAACAGCTAACTTACAGCCTGTTCTGAAAGCCGGATCCCATCCAAGGACCACTTTCCCTGCAATGGGTGGCTGCAGCAAAAGCTGCTCCAGATTCTTACCGAATACATTAATGGCACCATCCTCGGCTTTTTCTGTCAGATCGTTGCGGATCTCCCTTTCTATAGCCGGAGCGATCAGTCTCTCATAGCTGTCACGCACCACCTCCTGTAATACAGGTGTAGTATAAGGATTCTCCTCCGTGATCATTTTTTTCTCCAGATAGCGTAAGATCCTCTCCTGTGGTGCACTGATCTTAACCGTCAGTATCTTCTCTGCCTCACCGCGGTTTAACGCCAATACTCTGTGACCTGCAATTTTCTTCACAGGCTCCTCAAAGGCATAATACATCTCATATACACTTTCAGCCTTTTCATCCTTGGCTGTACTGCTTACAATGCCCTCTTCCATGGTGGCATTACGGATATAAAGTCTGAAATCCGCTTCATCCGAAACAGCCTCAGCAATAATATCCTTTGCTCCCTGCAAAGCTTCCGCCGCTGTTGCCACACCTTTTTCCAAAGAAACATACTTTTCTGCCTCTTCTTCAATGGGAGAAGTGGTATTTTGCAATAGAATAAACTGTGCCAGACCATCCAGTCCCTTTTCCTTTGCTATACCGGCACGGGTCCTTCTCTTTGGTCTGTAGGGGCGATAGAGATCTTCCACTACTACCAGTGTCTGTGCTGCAAGGATCTTCTCCTTAAGCTCCTCTGTCAGCTGTCCCTGTTCCTCAATGCTCCTTAATACCTGTTCCTTCTTATCCTCTAAATTACGAAGATAGGTCAGTCTTTCGTACAGATCACGCAGCTGCTCATCATTTAAGGAACCTGTTGCTTCCTTACGATATCTGGAAATAAAGGGAATGGTATTTCCTTCATCGATCAGTTTTACCGCAGCCTCAACCTGCCACTTTTCTACCTTCAGTTCTTCCTTGATTTGTAAAATAATATCCATATTCAAGTCCTTCCGTTATATCCGATGCCGGATTTGTTTATACATTCTTTACAATTATAATAGATACCCTCAATTGATTTCAAGTCAAAAAAGTGTTATATTATCTGTATTGTATTTATTTCCCCGAAAGGAGTATTCTTATGGACAATCAATCAATACCAAAACAAAATCCTTTTGTTACGGCAACCCTGATAACAGGTCTTCTTTCTCTGTTAAGCATCTGTACCGGTATCCTTCCTCTGCCCCTTGGTGCATTGGGAATTCTTTTTGCGATCCTTTCCCATCGAAAAGGACAGCGTCTGGAGACGCCGGCCTTTATCGGTCTGCTTTCCTCCATAATGGGTATGGCAGTTGCTCTTACCATGCTCGTCATGAGCTTTGCAACACTGCCCTCCATGCTGCGAAATGACACATACCGTGAACAGCTCAACAGCATATCCGAAGCAATGTACGGTGTCAGCTTTGATGACATGTTGGAAAGCGGCTATGGCATAGATATAGACGAACTGTTGGGTTTAGAATAATCAAAGAAAGGATGTTTCATATATGAATCAATATAAATCCAGCGCCGAGCTGAAAAATCTGGCAAAAATCAAACTGAGCGGACATTATGGTGCCGCCATAGCAGCCGTGCTCATTGTAGAGGTGATCAGCTATTTTGCTTCCTCATTTGTAACAATCTTTATACCGGGAACAGGCATGGGCTCTCTTCTGATGTCCCTGTTACTTTCTGCAGTCGTTTCCGTATTCACGGGAATGTTTGGAACAGGACTTGCGTTATTCTTTTTAAATATAGCCTGCGGCCAGCCACGCAGTACGGCAGATATTTTCTACGGCTTCAAGGAACAGCCCGAAAAATCACTTTGGGTCTCCCTGGCTCATGCTGCTGTAAGCTTTGTCTGCCTGACTCCCTATCAGATCACCATGACTCTGTTTATGAGTTCCCATCAAAGCATCTATCTTACTCTGATGCTGCTCTTTATGATCCTGGGACTTCTGATATATATACCGGTCAGTATGCTGCTTTCACAAAGCTATTTTTTACTTTTGGACTTTCCCCAATATACTGCCAAGGAGGTTCTTACTACCAGCTGTAAGATCATGAAGCGCCATTTAGGACGTTATTTCTATATCCAGATAAGCTTTCTTCCTTTAATGCTGTTGTGTGTATTTACCCTTGGAATCGGTTTCCTGTGGCTGATGCCGTACATGCAGATGACCGGTGCTTTATTCTTTTTGGATGTAATGAATCCCGAAAAAAAATAACATATCCGACTCTACAAGGTCATGCAAAACCCCGGGCAACGAGTGCCCGGGGTTTTATTCATGATCTGTGAAACAAAGCTGTAGAAAGGTATCTGTCTCCTGAATCAGGAAGCAGTGCCACGATCATTTTTCCTTTATTTTCCTGCCGGCTTGCCAAAATGGCTGCGGCCTTTAATGCTGCTCCCGAAGAAATGCCTACCAGAATGCCCTCACTGGCTGCAAATGCCCTTCCCTCTGTAAATGCATCCTCGTCTTCAATAGTTATGATTTCATCATAGATATCCGTATTTAATACCTCAGGTACAAAACCGGCTCCGATTCCCTGGATCTTATGTGAACCGGGGGTTCCCTTCGAAAGCACGGGACTGCCTGCCGGCTCAACTGCTACGATTTTTACATTCGGATTCTGCTCTTTTAAATATGTGCCGACACCTGTGATGGTTCCGCCTGTGCCAACACCTGCGACAAAAATATCCACCTTACCGTCTGTCTGATCCCAGATTTCAGGTCCTGTGGTTTCCTTATGTACTGCAGGATTTGCCGGATTTACAAACTGGCCAAGAATAACCGCGCCCGGTATAGTCTCTTTTAATTCTTCTGCTTTGGCAATAGCTCCCTTCATACCCTTTGCCCCTTCTGTCAATACCAGCTCTGCTCCGTATGCCTTCAGAAGAGTTCTTCTCTCCTCACTCATAGTATCCGGAAGTGTCAAAACCGCCTTATAGCCCTTAGAGGCTGCTACTGCAGCAAGACCGATTCCCGTATTACCGCTGGTAGGCTCAATAATCGTCGCACCCGGCTTTAAAATCCCCCGTTTTTCCGCATCCTCGATCATAGCCAATGCCACACGATCCTTTACGGAGCCTGCCGGATTTAAATATTCCAGTTTTACAAGTAATCTTGCTTCTGCAGCACCTGCTTTTGCTGCATAACGGTCAGCTTTCAATAAGGGGGTCTTTCCAATTAATTCCAATGAACTTTCAATAATCTTACTCATAACTTTTTCCTCCATTTTCTATTCCTGCAGTCACCAAAAATCCATACTGCAGCCTGCTTATTTACCATTAAATGTCTGTTCCAGATCTGCAATCAGATCTTCGCTGTTTTCAATTCCCACAGAAAGTCGCAGCACTCTGTCCGTCAGTCCGATCTTCTCAAGATCCTGTGACGGAACATCTGCATGGGTCTGGGTAATAGGATAAGTAATTAAGGATTCCACTCCTCCCAGACTTTCCGCAAAAGCAATCAGCTCCACATGTTCTAAAATTTGCTTCACTAATTCCACAGAAACCACTTCAAAGCTAAGCATAGCACCAAAACCTCTTGCCTGCTTCTTCATTATTTCATGTCCCGGATGATCACTTAGCCCTGGATAAATAACTCTGGTCACCTCCGGTCTCTCCTGCAGCCACCGGGCTAACCGGAGAGCATTTTCCTGTGACTTCTCCATACGAATGGCCAGGGTCTTAATTCCCCGAAGGATCAGCCAGCTGTCAAAGGGTGCCAGACCTGCTCCCGTGGTTTTAAGAACGTAGCGTACCTTCTCTGCAATCCCCCAATCAGCCAATACTACAAATCCGCTAAGAGTATCATTGTGTCCACCAAGATACTTGGTACCGCTGTGTATTACAATATCCGCACCAAGCTTCAAGGGATTTTGCAGATAAGGGGATAAAAAGGTATTGTCCACAATTACCAACAGATTATGTTTCTTTGCAATGGCAGTAATTTTGCAAATATCAATTACATTCATCATCGGATTGGTCGGTGTTTCAAAAAAAATAGCTTTCGTATTTTCTGTAATATAAGCTTCTGCATCATCCTGACACAAATTGATTCTTGTCACCTCTATGCCGTTCTTTTTACTGATATTTTGGAATAATCTGACACTGCCTCCGTATAAATCTTCATCCGTTATGATATGATCTCCCGGGCTGAAAATTTCCATCACTGCTGTAACAGCTGCCATACCAGAGACAAATCCCACTGCATCCACACCGCCTTCCAGATTCGCAACTAATTTTTCCACCTGTTCCCTGGTAGGATTCTGT
>CAYXQG010000036.1:0-11167 GCA_964467405.1 uncultured Acetatifactor sp.
ATATAGTATAATATATTATAAAAGAGGATGCTTAATATAAGCATCCTCTTATTAGGTTATGATTGATTCAGATTTGTGAAAATACTTAGGAGGTTTTGTATGAGGAATTTACTTGTGGCACAATCCGGCGGCCCTACAGCAGCAATCAATGCAACAGTAGCAGGCGTGGTTATGGCGGCAGCTACATCCGGAAAAGTAGATGGTATCTGGGGAGCTGTGAATGGTATTAAGGGTGTATTGGAGGAGCGTTTTGTAGATCTGAGACAAAAAATTGACGGTACCGGAGATTTGGACATTTTATGCCAGACACCGGCAGCGGCTTTGGGCTCCTGCCGTTTTAAGTTAAAGAATCCGGCAGATGATGCCAGCCAGTATGAGGAGATTGTACGTATTTTCCGCAAGCACAATATTTCGTACTTTATCTATATCGGCGGCAATGATTCTATGGATACCGTGGATAAGCTGGCAGCATTTTGCGAAGCAAACGGTGTGGATGATATTAAGGTCATCGGTGCACCCAAGACCATTGACAATGACCTGGTAGGCACTGACCACTGCCCGGGCTTCGGTTCAGCAGCCAAGTATATTGCCACTACTTTTGCAGAATTAGAGAGAGACTGTAATGTATATGATGTGAAGGCAGTTACCATTGTAGAGGTGATGGGACGTAATGCGGGATGGTTGACAGCAGCATCCGCCCTTGCCAGAAACAACGGCGGTAAGGGTCCTGATCTGATTTATTTGTGTGAGCCTGCATTTTCTATCGAAAAGTTTGTAGCGGATGTAAAGGATAAGCTGGAAAAGAATGACAGTATTCTGGTAGCCATCAGTGAGGGTATCAAAAATGCTGACGGTGTTTACATCTCTGAAAGCGTACAGAGTGGCGCGGTGGATACCTTTGGCCACAGCTATATTGCGGGAAGTGCCAGAGTATTAGAGGATGTTGTGCGTCGTGAGATAGGCTGCAAGGTACGTTCCATTGAATTGAACCTGATGCAGCGCTGTGCATCCCATATGGCAAGTGCAACTGATATTCAGGAGTCCAAGATGCTTGGTATGACTGCATGTCAGCTGGCGTTTGACGGTGAAAGTGGTCTTATGGCATCCATCAGAAGAATCAGTAATTCCCCTTATCAGGTAAAATTCAGCGGTATACCTGTAAGTGAAGTTTCCAATAAGGAAAAGACCGTACCATTGGATTATATTAATGAGCAGGGCAATGATGTGACGGAAAAGATGATGGATTATTTATATCCGCTGATCCAGGGAGAGGTACCCGTTATCTGTGAAAATGGTATTCCCAAGCATTTAGAGTTGTACTAGGAGAAGGCGTACGGAGGCGTTCTGTACGAGAAGTGTGAAATAAAGGAGCAGGCCAATCATGGCATTTACCCATTTACATGTCCATACAGAGTATTCTCTGTTAGACGGTTCCAATAAAATTAAAGAATATGTGCGACGTGTCAAAGAACTGGGCATGGACAGTGCGGCAATTACAGACCATGGCGTGATGTATGGTGTCATTGATTTTTATCGTGTGGCAAAAGAGGCAGGAATCAAGCCGATCCTGGGCTGTGAGGTCTATGTGGCCCCCAATTCGAGATTTGACAAGGAGTTAACAGGTGGTGATGACAGGTATCACCACCTTGTTTTGCTTGCAGAAAATAATCAGGGCTATGCAAATTTGATGAAGATCGTCAGTATCGGATTTACGGAAGGTTATTATTATAAGCCCCGTGTGGATATGGAGGTCTTAAACCGCTACCATGAAGGCATTATAGCATTGTCTGCCTGCCTGGCAGGAGAGGTGCAAAGATATATTATCAAGGGTTTGCCGGAGGAGGCGCGAAAGAGTGCATTAAGGTATGAGCAGTGCTTTGGAAAAGGTAATTATTTCCTGGAATTGCAGGACCATGGCATTCCGGAGCAACGTACGGTCAATATGGAGCTTATGAAAATGAGCCGGGAGCTGAATATTCCTCTGGTTGCGACCAATGATGTTCACTATACCTATGCCTCAGATGCAGAGTCCCATGATATCCTGCTTTGTCTGCAGACCGGCAAAAAGCTTTCGGATGAAGACCGTATGCGCTATGACGGCGGACAGTATTTTGTCAAGAGTGAAGAGGAAATGAAGGGATTATTCCCCTATGCCTGGGAGGCTGTGGAGAATACCCAAAGGATTGCCGACCGCTGTAATGTGGAAATTGAGTTTGGCGTAACCAAGTTGCCCCATTTCGAGGTGCCGCAGGGCTATGATTCCTGGACATATCTGAATAAATTGTGCAGTGACGGACTGGCAGAACGTTACGGTGACAGCTCACAGCCTGCAGGAAACACCGGTATGACCTTGCAGGAAAGGCTGGATTATGAGCTGGGTGTTATCAAAAACATGGGATATGTGGATTATTTCCTGATCGTCTGGGATTTTATCAATTATGCCAGACAGAACGGGATCCCGGTAGGGCCGGGGCGAGGCTCGGCTGCAGGCAGTATTGTTGCATATTGCCTGAAGATTACAAATATAGATCCCATCCGTTATAATTTGCTTTTTGAACGTTTCTTAAATCCGGAACGTGTATCCATGCCCGATATTGACGTGGATTTCTGCTTTGAGAGACGTCAGGAGGTTATTGATTATGTGGGCCGGAAATATGGTGCAGACAAGGTGGTGCAGATTGTTACCTTCGGTACACTTGCTGCAAAGGGTGTGATCCGGGATGTGGCAAGGGTAATGGATCTGCCCTATGCTTTTGCGGATTCCATTGCCAAGATGATCCCCATGGAGTTAAATATGACCCTTGACCGGGCCCTGGAGCTTAATCCGGAGCTTCGAAAGCTGTATGAGCAGGATGAACAGGTAAAGTATCTGATCGATATGTGTAAGAGACTGGAGGGTCTGCCCAGACATACCTCCATGCATGCGGCGGGGGTGGTCATTTGTCCTAAGTCAGCAGATGAATTTGTGCCTCTTTCCAGGGGAAGTGACGGTTCGATCGTGACCCAGTTTACCATGACAACCTTGGAGGAGCTGGGATTGTTAAAGATGGATTTTCTGGGTCTGCGTACTTTAACAGTTATAAAAAATGCAGTGGATTTTGTGCAAAAGAGCACCGGAGAGAAGATCGACATTGATCATATTGATTATGATGACAAAGAGGTGTTGGCTTCTATCGGTACCGGTAAGACGGATGGTGTGTTCCAGTTAGAAAGTGCCGGTATGAAGAACTTTATGAAGGAGCTAAAGCCTCAGAATCTGGAGGATGTTATAGCAGGTATTTCCCTGTATCGACCCGGTCCCATGGATTTTATTCCCAAGTATATCAAGGGAAAGAGCAACCATGATGCTATCGTATATGCATGTCCTCAGCTGGAGCCCATACTGGAGCCCACCTACGGCTGTATCGTTTATCAGGAACAGGTTATGCAGATCGTGCGTGATCTGGGCGGATATACCATGGGACGAAGTGATCTGGTGCGTCGTGCCATGAGTAAAAAGAAGCAGTCAGTCATGGAAAAGGAACGGGCGAATTTCATCTATGGTAATCCGGAAGAGGGTGTGCCGGGATGTGCTGCCCGCGGAATTGATGAAAAGGTTGCCGGACAGATTTATGAGGATATGATGGATTTTGCAAAGTATGCCTTTAATAAATCCCATGCAGCATGCTATGCAGTGGTAGCATATCAGACTGCTTATTTAAAATATTATCATCCGGTAGAATTTATGGCGGCACTTTTGACCTCTGTTATTGATAACAGCAAAAAGGTTTCCGAATATATACTGGTTTGCCGCAATATGGGTATTTCCATACTGCCGCCGGATATTAATGAAGGAGAAGCCGGATTTTCTGTATCCGGCAATGCCATCCGTTATGCACTGACCGCCATTAAGGCAGTGGGACGTCCCGTTATCGAAGGCATTGTGGAGGAACGTCGGGCCAGAGGACGATTTACCAATTTAAAGGATTTCATCAGCCGCGTAGCAGATCAGGATGTGAATAAACGTGCCGTTGAAAATTTCATCAAAGCAGGCGCTTTGGACAGCCTTGGCGGCACCAGAAAACAGTTTATGAGCGTATACGGTCAGATCATGGATCGTATCACAAAGGATAAAAAGAGCAATTTTGCAGGGCAGATGAGCCTGTTTGATATTGCCTCGGAGGACACAAGGGATGATTTTGACATCCGCATGCCTGATGTGGGTGAATACGGAAAGGAAATGAAGCTTGCCTTTGAAAAAGAGGTGCTGGGTATTTATGTCAGCGGACATCCGTTGGAGGAGTACCAGAAGCTGTGGGAACGCTGTATTACAAACCGTACCACGGATTTTATGCTGGATGAGGAAACCTCGTCAGTGGCAGTGCCGGATCAGAAGACAGCTGTGATCGGTGGTATTATTGCAGAAAAAACAGTCAAATATACGAAGAATGACAAGATCATGGCATTTATCAGTATAGAGGATCTGGTAGGTAGTGTGGAGGTAGTGATCTTCCCGAAGGATTATGAAAAATACAGCGCACTTTTGCAGGAGGATGCGAAGGTCTTTATCAAAGGAAGAACCTCAGTGGAAGAGGAGAAGGATGGTAAACTGATCTGTGAACAGATCGTCTCCTTTGATGAGGTTATGCAGACCGGCAGACTTTTTGCTGACAGAGGCAGATATGGCAGGACATATCAGGATGCCTATCATGCAGGCAGTGCCGGTGCTTACAGGGATGCGAATTCCGGACAGGAAAAGAGCGCCCCTCAAAAGGTAAGTAAGCTGCCGGACGGAGTCTGGGTACAGTTTGCAACCATGTCAGAATATGAGGCATCCGAGCAGAAGCTCTACAGTGCAATTGCGGATTCAGAGGGCAGTGACCGGGTAGTTATCTTTATTAAGGATACCAAGGCGATCAAGATATTGCCTCCGAATCGCAATGTATGTGCGGATGAAAAGCTGCGAAACCGTTTGAATGCTGTATTTGGCGCAGAAAATGTTAAATTTCTAACAAAACCTATTGAAAACTAATAAAAAATAGATTACAATAAATAATCAAAAGTTCTCTACTTTTAGGAGGTAACGTCATGCAGAAAGAGATAAAGACAATTGGCGTATTAACAAGCGGCGGTGATGCACCGGGTATGAATGCAGCGATTCGTGCGGTAGTACGCTCTGCCCTTGCAAAAGGAATAAAGGTTAAAGGTATTAAAAGAGGATATTACGGCCTGTTGAACGAAGAGATCGTTGACATGGAATCCAAGGATGTTTCAGATATTATTCAAAGAGGCGGTACTATTTTAGGTACAGCCAGATGTACAGAATTTACCACTGCGGAAGGACAGCAGAAGGGCGCAGAGATCTGCAAGAAGCACGGCATTGACGGTATTGTTGTGATCGGCGGTGACGGTTCCTACAGAGGTGCACAGAAGCTTGCCAGACTGGGTATCAATACAGTAGGTATTCCGGGCACCATCGACCTGGATATCTCCTGTACAGAGTATACGATCGGTTTTGATACAGCCGTAAATACAGCAATGGAAGCAATTGATAAGGTAAAGGATACCTCTTCCTCCCATGAGCGAGTAAGTATTATTGAGGTTATGGGTAGAAATGCAGGCTACATAGCATTGTGGTGCGGTATTGCAAACGGTGCAGAGGACATTTTGCTTCCGGAGAAATATGACTTTAATGAGCAGAATATCATTAATAATATCATTGAAAACCGTAAGCGAGGAAAGAATCACCATATTATCGTAAATGCAGAGGGTATCGGTCATTCCACCTCCATGGCAAGAAGGATCGAGGCTGCAACAGGTATTGAGACCCGTGCTACGATCTTAGGTTATATGCAGCGTGGCGGCAATCCTACCTGTAAGGATCGTTACTATGCTTCCATTATGGGTGCTTATGCAGTGGATGTGCTGCTTGCAGGCAAGTCCAACCGTGTTATCTGCTATCAGCATGGTGAATTTGTTGATTACGATATCGAGGAAGGCCTGAGCATGCGTAAGGGTATCAATGAGTACCAGTATGAAATAGCTCGTATACTGTAAATAAAGAACGAGAAGGCTGTTATGCACCGGAAAAGGAGTATAGCGGCCTTTGTTGCTATATGACAAATATGCTTTTTGCAGGATCCGCCGAAAAAAGGAGAGATCTGCCGGAGGAGAATGTAAGGAAAGGTTTTAATATGATCACAAGCTTTGCAAATGCAAAAGTAAAACAGGTAGTATCCTGGCAGAATAAAGCGAAGGAACGAAGAAAAGACAATGTATTTCTGGCAGAGGGAATCAAGATGTATGAGGAAGCTCCGGGGGAGTCTGTCAGAGAGGTTTATATAATAGAAGAAACACGGAAAAAAATGGAAGAGCATCCCGCCCTTTGGGAAAAATTACAGCAGACAGGCTATGAAATCGTCTCAGAAGAGGTATTTGCAAAAATGTCCGATACACAGACGCCCCAGGGTATTTTGACGGTCCTTAAAAGACCGGAATATTCTCTGGAGGAATTGCTGAAGATTGAGAATCCCCTGTTTGTAGTATTGGAGGATCTGCAGGATCCGGGCAATCTGGGTACCATTGTGCGAACCGGTGAAGGTGCAGGCGTGACGGCCGTGATCATGAGCAAAAACACGGTAGATATTTTTAATCCGAAGACGATCAGGGCGACGATGGGCTCTATTTACAGGGTTCCTTTTGTATATACGGAAAGCATAGAGGATACTATAAAGAGTTTACATAATGCAGGTGTTAAAACCTATGCTGCCCATCTGAAGGGAGACACCTATTACAGCAGCTTTTCTTTTCGGGAGCCGACAGCATTCCTGATCGGCAATGAGGGTAACGGACTGAAGAAAAGCACTGCAGATGCGGCATCTGCCTATTTGAAGATCCCGATGGAGGGGCAGGTAGAATCCTTAAATGCAGCAATTGCCACATCCCTGCTGATGTATGAAGCGCACAGACAAAGAAAAGGAGAGTATTGATCATGCAAATCGGTTTTATCGGCTTAGGCAACATGGCCACAGCCATGATTGGCGGTATTTTAAAAAAGGGACTGGTCGCACCGGAGAATATTTGCGGTTCGGCAAAGTCTCAGTCCACCTGTAAGAGAGTAAGTGAGGCATTTTCCATTCAGACATGTACGGACAATGCAGGGACGGCAGCAACGTCAGATATCCTGTTTTTGGCAGTAAAGCCCAATCTGTTTCCGGAAATCATGGCACAGATCGGGTCAGTGATCCGCCGGGAAACCGTGATCGTCAGTATCGCTGCCGGCAGAACCATCGCCCATATGGAAGAGGGACTTGGCAGTGACAAAAAGATTGTCCGTTGTATGCCCAATACCCCTGCACTGGTAGGGGAAGGATGTACCGGTGTCTGCGCCAATCAGAATGTAACAAAGGAAGAGCTGGAACAGGTGCTTACACTGCTTGGAACCTTTGGTATTGCAAAAGAGGTGCCGGAAAGATTGATGGATGCAGTGGTAGGTGTCAGCGGAAGCTCGCCGGCATATGTATTCATGTTCATAGAAGCAATGGCAGATGGGGCAGTGGCAGCAGGTATGCCCAGAAAGACTGCTTATGATTTTGCGGCCCAGGCAGTGCTTGGAAGTGCCAAAATGGTCCTGGAGACGGGAATGCATCCGGCAGAATTAAAGGACATGGTCTGCTCACCCGGCGGAACCACTATAGAGGCTGTAAAGGTATTGGAAGAAAAGGGCTTTAGAGGTGCTGTAATGAGTGCCATGGAGGCCTGTATTGATAAATCCCGCAATTTGTAGGAAGCATGCTGCAAAAGGGATGAAAAATCAGGGTGTTGACAAATAATAATTAAGGTGTTATTATGTGCCTCGTAACAAATTTAACAATATTGTAATAATTTAAAAGAAATTGAGAAATCTATATGCTTATAAACTATTGCAATAAAGAGCTGTTTGTTTGGAGGTAAAGAAATGGCAGGAAGCAGAAGGGTGCTGACAGCTGTGTTGGGTCTGATCTTGATTATCGGACTGACAGGCAGTGTGAGCATGACCGTTGAAGCTGGCAGCAACAATAATTACCTGGATTTATTAAATGGCGGTGTGGCAGCCATGTTGGATTTGCATACGGAAAGTGCAAAGGAACTCAGAATTGTCACAACAGAAGAATTAAGTCAGTCTGTATCAGAGGATGCAGAGGAAACATCATTGGTCATGGCCAATGTACAGAGTGCTCTTAATATCAGAGCAGAAGCCAGCGGAAATTCGGAGAAAGTAGGAAAGTTATATAAGGACTGCGGAGGCAGGATCATCGAAAGAAAAGATGGTTGGACGAAATTGCAGTCAGGCAACTTAGTAGGCTGGGCAAGTGATGAATATCTCTTGTTTGGCGAGGATGCCAGAACATTGGCAAACAGCGTGGGAAAGACCATGGCTGTTATCAATGCGGAAGCGTTGAATATCCGTAAGGAGCCCGGTATGGATGCAGAGATTTATGCATTCATGTCAGAGGGTGAATTCCTTGAGGTTGTATCCATCGGTGATGACGGATGGGTATGTGTAGACTTTGAAGGCAATGACGGATATGTATTGGAAGAATTTGTCACAATTGATTTCCAGATCGACTATGGTGAGACCATGGAGGAGATCGAGGTGCGTAAGGCAGCAGAGCGTGAAGCGAAGCGCCACGTAAATTATGGTGAATATACAACAGATGCCGACACGACGATGCTGTTGGCGGCATTGATTCATTGTGAAGCGAGAGGAGAATCCTACGAGGGCCAGCTTGCAGTTGGTGCAGTAGTTATGAACCGTGTACGAAGCAGTGCATATCCTGATACGATTCATGGTGTTATTTATGCATCAGGTCAGTTTACACCTGCCTTAAACGGTAAAGTAAACAAGGTACTTGAATCCGGAAAGATCAAAGAAAGCTGTATCCAGGCAGCGCAGGAAGCTTTATCCGGTGTGTCTAATGTAGGGGATATGACCCACTTTAGACGAAATGATGGCAGGGATGGATTGGTAATCGGCCATCATGTATTCTACTAAAACTTAATTCTTATAAAAGCCCGGCACAGGAACAAACCGTGCCGGGCTTTTTGCATGGAACAGAGCATAAAATCATTGCAGAAGCTGTATAAATATAGTATATTAAAAGTATGATATGCAAAAGAAACGGAGGCGGAGCAATATGAATGTAATGATATGGCTTGGGTTACTGATCCTTTTTCTGGTCGCAGAAGCGGCAACACTGGGTCTTACAAGCATCTGGTTCGCCGGCGGTGCTCTGGTCGGAGCAGTCGCAGCCGCATTGCATGCACCTGCCTGGCTGCAGTTTACGCTTGCTATATTGGTATCTTTGCTGCTGTTATATTTTACACGTCCCATTGCAGCGAAGTATTTTAACAAAAACAGGGTGCGTACTAATGCAGACAGTCTGATCGGGCAAGCAGCTGTTGTGACAGCCGAGATCAACAATCTGCAGGGTATGGGCCAGGTCATTGCAGGCAATCTGCAATGGAGTGCCAGAAGCGTGGAGGAGGGCATTACGATACCGGTCGGTGCGATCGTTGTGGTGGAGTCCATAAGCGGTGTCAAGCTGATGGTGCGTGAAGAGAAGCCTAAGGAGAAGGAAACGGAAACAGAAGTATAAGATTACTTGAAAAATGGAGGAAAAATCTATGGGAATGGTCATTGCTGTTATTGTAGGACTGCTGCTTGTTATTATGGTATCCTGTATTAAGGTAGTGCCTCAGGCGCAGGCATTTGTTATTGAACGGTTGGGTGCATATCAGGCAACCTGGAGTGTTGGTCTGCATATTAAGCTCCCTATTATTGACCGTGTTGCAAGAAGAGTGAATTTAAAGGAACAGGTTGCAGACTTCCCGCCACAGCCCGTTATTACCAAGGATAATGTTACCATGAGAATCGATACGGTTGTATTCTACCAGATCACGGACTCCAAGCTTTTTACTTATGGCGTGGAAAATCCTATGATGGCAATAGAGAACCTGACTGCTACCACCCTTCGTAATATTATCGGTGATCTGGAGTTGGATCAGACCCTGACATCCAGAGAGACGATCAATACACAGATGCGTTCCGCACTGGATATTGCTACGGATCCATGGGGTATTAAGGTGAACCGTGTGGAGCTGAAGAATATTATCCCGCCAGCTGAGATCCAGAATGCCATGGAGAAGCAGATGAAGGCAGAGCGAGAAAGACGTGAGGCTGTTACCCGTGCGGAAGGTGAGAAAAAAGCAAGCATCCTTCAGGCAGAGGGTGAGAAACAGTCCGCCATCCTCAGAGCGGAAGCAGAGAAGCAGTCCGCTATCCTTAGGGCGGAAGCGCAGAAGGAGAAGATGATCCGTGAAGCAGAAGGTGAGGCAGAAGCCATCCTTAAGGTACAGCAGGCTAATGCAGACGGTATCAGGATGCTGAGGGAAGCAGGTGCAGATGAGGCTGTATTGAAGATGAAGAGCCTGGAGGCCTTTGAAAAGGTGGCAGACGGTCAGGCAACGACGATTCTTTTGCCTTCCGATCTGTCAGGTATTGCCAGTCTGGCAACTGCTTTTAAAGAAGCAGGCAAATAAATTGTATAAGAAGGCAGGATATCGGTAAAGACGGATCGGTATCCTGTTTTTTTGTGAGGAATTAGTTGAAAAATAAAGGTTTTTGCAGTATAGTAATGATATCTTTTTTCGATTGGGAGGAAACATTATGAACTTAAAGGGACGCGATTTCTTAAAATTATTGGATTTTACAACAGAAGAGATTACCTATCTGGTAGATCTGGCAGCGGATCTGAAGGCGAAGAAGAAGCAGGGTATTCCGGTAGATGTGCTGAGAGGCCGCAATGTAGCACTGATTTTTGAGAAAACAAGTACCAGAACCAGATGTTCCTTTGAAGTTGCTGCACATGATCTGGGTATGGGAACCACCTATCTGGATCCGTCCAGCTCACAGATCGGCAAGAAGGAAAGTATAGCGGATACTGCAAGAGTGCTTGCAGGAATGTTTGATGGAATTGAATACAGAGGATATGGACAGGATATTGTGGAGGAGCTTGCCAAATTCTCCAAGGTACCAGTGTGGAACGGCCTCACCAATGAATTCCATCCCACTCAGATGCTGGCAGATCTGTTGACGATCAGAGAGCATTTCGGAAAGACAGAAGGAATCAAATTAACATATATGGGG
>CAYXQG010000037.1:0-5575 GCA_964467405.1 uncultured Acetatifactor sp.
TACCCGTACCGTAGATGTGCATATTAAAAGACTTCGCGAAAAGATCAAGGATCATGCCAATTGGAAGATTTCCACCATATGGGGCATCGGCTACAAGTTCGAAGTGAAGAATTAGGAATTGCTTATGAAAAAAACACTGTACTTAAAATTTATCCTCGGATACATCATCTTTGGTGTCTTCGGTGTGATTGCCGTTGCCACCTTTGTACCCTCCATGACCAAGCAGCAGCTGGTCATGGAAAAATCTTCTGATCTGTATTCCGAGGCATCCCTGATAGCCGGTACCTACGGCAGCGAATTGTATACCAGCGAGACCACTCTGGAAAAAGTAAAGGAGCAAATTGATTTTCTGTCAGTTTATCTTAACTCTACCATCCAGATCGTCAATCCATCCGGCCGTGTTGTTTTGGATACAAATCATCCCATCGACCTGGATAATGTGATCACGATCCGCGACTTTGACCCTACCATCACTGCCGGCTCCTATTATACAACCGGCACCTTTTTTAATACCTTTGATACTGAGCATTTAAGCGTACTTGCTCCCATCACTGCCGAATATAAGGTAAAAGGATATGTTGTCATTCACCTGGATATGTCCGTTATCATGGAATCCTGCAATAATCTGGTAAACATCAGTTATATCATTCTTGTGATCCTCTTACTGCTTTCCGTGATCATACTGATTTTCTTTACAGAGATCGTTTACCGGCCTTTACGAAAGATCACCTATGCTACAGAGCAGTATGCCACCGGAAATATGCACTATGAATTTACGGTGGACAGTGAGGATGAAATGGGCTATCTGGCTGCCTGTCTTTCTTATATGGCCAGTGAAATTGCCCGTTCTGAGGATGATCAGAAGAAATTTGTGGCCAATGTTTCCCATGACTTCCGTTCTCCCCTGACCTCCATACGCGGTTATCTGGAGGCAATGCTGGACGGCACTATTCCGCCGGAGTTTCACAACAAATATCTGACCATTGTTTTAAATGAAACAGAACGTCTGACCAAGCTGACCAACAGTCTGCTGACATTGAACAATTTAAATACCAAGGGGATGTTACTAAATCTTTCCCATTTTGATATCAATCAGACCATCCGCAATACGGCTGCTACCTTTGAAGGTACCTGTCGAAAAAAGGGCATCTCCCTGGAGCTGGTGCTCTGCGGAGAAACCCTTTATACATATGCGGATATGGATAAGATACAGCAGGTGCTGTACAACCTGATCGACAATGCGATCAAATTCAGTCACCAGAATTCCTCCATCAAAATAGAGACCTCCGAAAAAAGAAGTACTCTGTTTGTTTCCGTTAAGGATTCCGGCATTGGTATTCCCAAGGAGGATCTGAAGATGATATGGGAACGCTTCTATAAGACCGACGCCTCCCGCGGCAAGGACAAAAAGGGAACCGGTCTGGGACTGAGCATCACCAAAGAGATCATCAATGCCCACAATGAAAATATCAATGTGATCAGCACCTTGGGCGAAGGAACCGAATTTATCTTCTCCCTGCCCAGATCAAAGCGGAATGATGAGGAGGATTAAATCCTTCTGAAGTATACAAGAAGCCCACGGACCATATAATATCCTATACGGACTCGCTTTCAAAGGTCCTTTACAGGATATTATATATGGCCCGTGGGCTTTTTTCATATTCTCTTTTCAATTAATTCAGAATGCCTTCTGTGATGTATTTGTCCTTCAGTGCCCTGCACTGTTCCTCGCTGAGTTTCACCCTTGGGGAGTTTGCATCGCAGGTATTGCTGTTTTCTATGATAAGAACCATTCCCTCCTCGTCCAGCACATGTTCATGCCAGAAGCCCTTTTTGACGGTATATGCTTTTTGGGGCTGCAGGCAGGTAAATTCCGCCTGACCCGGTTCTTCCCCGTTTCCGCCGGTGATCAATGCACACTTTCCCCGTACCAGTACAAACACTTCATCGGTTTCATCATGCTTCTGCATGGTTTTGATTTTGTCGATGGTGGTATTTTCGCAGTAAGCCAGTACCGCTACTCTCCAACTCTCGTAATCTATCAAGGGTTCATAGTCGGTCTGTGGGAAATCTACGATTTCAATCGCTTTCATACATTACCCTCTTTTCTAGCTAGGCAACAGCCGGTAAGGACTGCTGCCATTATTTTTACAATTAACCAAGCACTACTACCAGGTTATGTACCTCTTCCTCTGATAATCCTGCTACCAGTTCAAGAGGAATCATTGCATATGCACCAGCCTGGCAGCCTTCTGCTTCCACGCCGTCAAGCAGTACTTTGTTAACCTGATACTCACCATAGCTTTTGCCTGTAGGATTTACATACATAATCTTCCATTTCTTACCGCCGAACAAAAGCTCCAGGGCAGCTTCGCCGTTTTCATCAAACTGCTTTGCTAAAAGCTTCGGCTCCAGCACCAGATTGCCCAGACTGCCTCTTACACCATACATCTGTGTGATCACTGTCAGCATAAACCAGCTTGCAGAGCCTGTCAGATAATGATACATTCCGCGACCCTTAGCATCGAAGTATTCCGGAATACCGGGATAAATTCTGCTTCTTTCAAAATTCATGGACTGCTTTTCCAAAGCATCCAGTGAACGGAAGCCTGCCTCTACGAAGCCCTGCTTGTACAATGCATTTGCATACATAACGGACATATGAGAGAATACGGCACCATTTTCCTTATCTCCATAGGAGAAACCAAACATTCTTCCCAGGTCTGTTTTCAATTCATGGAAATTTGTATTTAAGCGGTAGCCTCCCACCTCTTCCTGATATAAATATTTATCGGCACTTTTTATGATTTCCCGAATCTGTTCATCAGAGGCAGTACCTGACATAATGGAGAATACCTGTCCGGTTAACATCATACGGACACCATTTTCAAATTCTCCTTCCACGCGTCTGCCGTTGTTGTCATAATATCCATTAAACCAGCCGTTTCCTTCGCTGTCCTGTACCCACTCATTCTCGCGGATATGCTTCATGATCCAGTCAGCCTTGTGAAGAAGATTGTCTGCCAGCTGTCTGATCTCTACTTCTTCCTTTCTGCCGGATACATTGTGACAGCAGGTATCCTCATAAGCCTGCAGTACAGCTGTCTTTTTCTCAATGCTGTTATAAACCGCTTCTTCATCCTCTAATAAAAGCAGCAAATCAGCGGAAAGCTCCACCTTCGTCTTTCCGGTCTTTTTCTCATATGCTAATAAAAGCTCTGCAATATCCTTCAGATTGCCTGCATAAGCATTGGTAAATGCTACACTTTCGCCTCTCTCCGGTGCCATATCCAGGGCATCATTCCAGTCTGCACCGCGAAGGCGCATAATATTATGCTCACCCACCTCATAAAATGCAGTCAGATTCTGTACCAGGATATGCTCCAATATGGTTCCCTGATATTCCTTACCGTCCTCTGTTTTCTGCCAGCAGCCGTAAGCATCATTCCACTCCGTATCTGTTTTGGTACCACGGCAGATCTGCTTATCTTTAAAATAAGAAACCGGGATCTCCAGCAGCTCAATATCGCCGGTCTGATCAATATAAAGCTTCGTGGTCATGCACGGCCATACACCATGATCCATCCAGACACGCGTAATATTATTACGGTCCGCAACAAATTCTCCCTGTCTGCTGCCGATGATCGTAGCATTACTGCCGTCCATACGCACACCGGCAAAATTGTCGATCAGCATCTGACGGACACCCTCCGGATTCATGATCAAAAGTGCCAGACAGTCCTGCCACAGATCTCTCCAGCCTCTGCCGCCCTTACCATAATCATGATGGGGCAGGAAGGAGCATCCGAAGATTCTTCTTAAGATAGGCTGGAAGCTTACCCATTTCATGAATCTGTCAAAATCCTTATCCCCTGTTGTATAGGAAACATTTACCTTTTCTGCCCAGTATTCTTTTACTGTTTCCAGTTCCTTTAAGACCTTTTCCTTACTGTCAAAACGCTCCAGATATGCAGAAATATCCTGCTCTTCCTTTGTAATGCCCAGAAGCAGGGTATAAGAAGTCTTTTCTCCTGCTGCCAATACTGTCTTTGCAAAATGCATACCGCCTACAGCCTCGCAGCCCTCCAATTCACTACCTGCCGTCACACCCTTTTGATCCGTAACCACTGCATATGGCCATTCAAAGCTGCCGCCGTTTTCCACAATATAATCTACTGTAGGATAAAAATCCACAGGTGCATTGCCTGCGCCATCCATACCGCATACAAAATATGTCATCTGATTTAACTGATGCCCTCTCTCATCAAAAGAAAGTGTGGGCTTTACCTGCACTCCGTATTTTGTAGTCCTTATACGGTGCAAAAGAGAGGTAACATGTCTGTGATCCCTTAAATTATCCGCACTTCTTCCGTAAATAGGAATGATGCCGGTAGGTGTCAGGGTCAGTTCTTTATCTGTAATATTGGTAATTTCTACCTGCATGATCTCCACATTGGCATCTACAGGTACAAAAGAGGTTACCTCTGTACGTACCCCATACTTTGCAGATTCTCTGGTCAGCACATGCCACATAAATCCTGCCGCCACGCTGCTGTCTGCTTTTTCCGTACTCTTATCATCAAATGCTGCCGCCAACTCCCTTGCAGAAGCTCCTGCTGCAGAAAAACATCCTCTGCCCTCAATATTACACCAGAAGTTTCTGGTATTCTTATTATTGTGCAAATTTTCTGAGCTGACCGGCTCTAACAAAAAGGTGTTCTGATCCAGCTTAGCATCACCGCCCAGTCTGGGTGTTACTACATTCTTGATCCCTACCTCGCTTGCCAAGGGAAAATATAAATAACTGTAACGTTCCGGATTCTGTAATGTGAAGCTTCCGTTCCTATCCGTAAATTGTATTTTTTTCATGAAATACCTCCTCAGATTTGATAATAATTTCACTAACTCCTATTATACAAAAAAATTCCAATAAAAAAAAGATACCTTTGTAAAAAGGTATCTTTTTTCACTTAATCTCTCAGAATATCAGGTGCAGTGATCTCTTTTGTACTGGTGTGGCGAAGAGATGTAATATCCGCATCCTTTACATCATGAAGGTAAATTGCTGACATATCCAGATTTGCAGCATCTCCCTGCTGGGAAACAGTGATGTTGTGCATGTTCAGACCGTCCGTATGTGCTACTGCAATATATGCGGGCTTACGGATATATGCTGTATCACGTCCGTCGTCTCCTCTGAGTCTGCCTCCTCCGATTGCTTTGGTACGGATGGAGTAATCTGCTGCGAAATCTGCACGGAAGGTCACATTGGAAATGGTAAGATTCTCAATGTGGGACTCAGGCATACCCTGGAACAGGGCGCCACTTCCGCTTAAAATCTGAATATTGTCAAAAATAATATCTCTGACATGGCTCTGTACAGATTCCTCACTTCTCTTATCAATATCAATATACATCGGAATAACGGGCTTGATATGCTCTCTGTTGGCACATTCAACACTGATATTGGTAAAGGTGACACGTTCTACCGTAGCACCGTCCTTTGCAAAAATACCAAAATCTTATTTGTTGAATACAGTGATATAATCCTTGTTTGCTGCAAGCATCTCATCCA
>CAYXQG010000037.1:5675-11075 GCA_964467405.1 uncultured Acetatifactor sp.
GGAATGGTGTATTGTCACCGAAGATTGCATTGAAGATATATGCTGCATATTCAGGACCTCTCTGCAGATCTACCGGTGTATTCATCCACTCTTCGATTGCTTTTTCACGATTACCCTTATTCTTTTCTCTACGCTCAGGTGTGTTCGGAATACCGATATCCTTACCGGTACCATGCATACACCACTTATCCAATAAGTCAGGGCGCTTACGGAACCATGAAACGTACTCACTGTGATGACCTGAGCCTTCCGGTGAGAAGTAGCCTAAATGCTTGAACATTTCAAAACGTACAGGCTCTTCATTTGAGATCTCAGGATTCTTTGCAGCTTCACGAAGTCTGGGATATGCATCCTCTCCGTTTACTCTGTAATCAATATAGAATGCCTGATGGTTGATACCTGCACATGTGTAAGTAACATCCTTCATATCAGCACCGATCCAGTTTGCGATCTTCTTTGCTGTACCCTGTACACTGTGGCAAAGGCCCGTGATATTTAAATTCGGATATACTGTCTGCATGGTACGGCAGAGCATAGCCATAGGATTGGTGTAGTTTAAGAAGATTGCATTAGGACACAGCTCTTCAATATCTGCACAGATCTCTAACATGGTAGGAACGGTACGCAGATAATCAAAGATACCTGCAGGTCCTCTGGTATCACCGATTGCATAGCTTACGCCATACTTAGCAGGGATATCCACGTCTAATCCGATGATTTCTCTGGGTGCACAAAGGATGGTACATAAAATACCGTCTGCATCCTTCATAACCTCTCTACGATCTTTTGTACATGTAATCTTTGCAGGATAATTGCCCTCTTTTATGATCTTGGTAACCATCTTGCGAGCCAATTCCAACTGTGAATCACTAATATCAACCAGCGCGATTTCTGCATCACGGAATGCAGGGAAGGTCAATAAGTCTCTGCACAAATTACGTGTAAATACAAAGCTTCCTGCGCCGATGAAAACAAATTTCTTAGCCATAATTCTTCATCCTCCCTTATGTTTCAATGTGATTTTTCGCATTTCCACCTCATTATAACCTAATCAAAATATTATGTCATTCCGCTAATTACACAATTTTTACCCTTTTATTTGTGCATGTTGCATACTTTGGATTATATTTTTGGACTTATTTTCGTTGAAGGTGACGAAAACGTTTTCATCGTTATTTTTCAATAGACACATAGCTTTGTTAATCTCACTTCGTTTCCTATATTCTCATGGTTTTCTGTTAAATAACAATTATAATGAAACTGTATCATAAGGAATGCTGTAAGTTTACAAAACAGGAGGAATTTTACGATGAAAACTTATTCCAGAATCGGTTATGAAAATACCCGGATTACAGACGGGTTTTGGCAAAAAAGACAAAAACTCAATGAAGAAGTAACCGCACAGGCAGTCTACGACCGTTTCAGCGATACCTATCGCTTTAAGGCCCTTTCCTGTACCTGGACACCGGATACTGCAGAATATACACCCCATATCTTTTGGGACTCAGATGTTGCAAAATGGATTGAAGGTGTTGCATACATATTAATGCACCATGAAAATCCCCAGCTGGAGGCACTGGCCGATAAAGCCATTCAGGATATTATCCATTCCCAGGCAGAGGATGGTTATTTTAACAGCCATTATCTGGTGATGCACGACAAAAAGCGCTTTTCCGTTCGTTGGGATCATGAACTGTATTGTGCAGGCCATTTGTTTGAGGCTGCTGCCGCTTACTTTGAAGCTACCGGTAAAAGGGACTTTTTAGATGCCATGTGCAGATATGCGGATTACATTTACCGGATTTTTGTGATAGAAGACAGTGCAGCCTTTGCCACAGGCGGTCATCCGGAAATCGAGTTAGCGCTTGTCAGATTATATGAAACTACCGGAAACAAAAAATATCTGGAATTATCCAAGCATTTTATTGATAAACGAGGTGGCAAAAAGGATAAGAGTGTTGCTCTCTCCGTCGGACATACGGACAGATATGCACAGGACCATCTGCCCTTAAGAGAGCAGAAAACTGCAGAGGGACATGCAGTCAGAGCAGGTTATATTTATAGTGCCATGGCTGATATTGCCCGGCTTTATGATGACAAAGAGCTTTTTAATGCCTGTCGCAGTATTTTCAGAAATATTGTGACACAAAAAATGTATGTAACAGGTGCCGTTGGCTCCGATCGTGCCGGAGAAGCCTTTACAGAGGGCTATGAGCTGCAGAATGCCCGCGGAAAAATGGAAACCTGTGCTGCTATTGCTCTGATTTTGTTTGCAAACCGCATGCTGCGTATGGAAGCTGACTCCATCTATGCAGATACCATCGAAAGAGTATTATATAACGGATTTTTGTCCAGTACCTCCTTAGACGGACGCAGGTTTTTCTATTCCAACCCACTGGAAATCAATCCCAGAGTCAGAAACGCCAACAAATCCGTCACAGCAGAAAAGCAGCTGGGGTATCCAATCATGGAAAGAGCAGAGGTATTTGGATGCTCCTGCTGTCCTCCCAATATTGTGCGTTTCATACCTTCTGTTGCCAATTTATTGTATACACATGATGAGGATACCTTATTCGTGCATCAATATATGAATGCCGAAACCCACTATCAGGATATGTATATTTCACAGGAAACGGATTATCCCACAGAAAGTACCATCAGACTGCATGTGGAAAGTCCTCTTTCCAATATTGCAGTAAGAATTCCGGCATGGTGCAGCTTATTTACTATCAATCATCCCTATACATTGAAAAACGGATATGCTTATATCAAAGCATCCGACAGCACAGATATTGTTCTTCATTTAGAAATGAAGCCCCTTTTGTATGAGGCAAATCCCAAGGTTCATGAGGACGCCGGCAAGGTATGTCTGATGTACGGTCCCATTGTATATTGTCTGGAGGAAGCAGATAACGGAGAATATCTGGGCGATGTAGCAGTCTGTTCCGATACGGAATTTACATTGGAGCAAAATGATGCTTATGGGATACCGGTCATTTATGCGAACGGATATCGCAGAAAAGACTTTGATTCCCTTTATCGTACCTATCAGGGTTCCTATGAAAAAATAAGACTCCGCTTCATTCCCTATTTTGCCTTTGCAAACCGCGGAGCCTGCGAAATGAGAGTCTGGATCAATGTAAAATGATTCTCATGGGATTATATTTGTTAATCTCACCTTTTTACTCTTTTTTTCATTGTTTGAAGATGCCCCCTTTTCTACAATAAACTTACAAGGAAACAAAAATAAACACAGGAGGAAAAAGTATGAAAAAGAAGACTATCAACAAATTGGCAGCGGCATTGGCCTTTACATTGTCAATGACCGGTATTCTGGGTGGCTGCAGAAACAACACGAATGTCTCTCCATCCGTTGAGGAGGAAGTAAGTACTCCGACAGAAGAGAGTCAGTCCGAACAGGTTTCTGAAAAAGAAGGAAAGCTGAAGGTCATGGTTTATGACAGAGCTTCCATCCCTGCTGAAGAGGGAGATTTAAATAATAATCGTTGGACTGAGTGGATCAGGGCCAATGCTCCTGTAGCAGATATTGAATTCGTTCCCATCCCAAAGGCAGAAGCAGTTGCAACAATGACTCTTCAGTTTTCAAGTGGAGAAGGACCTGATCTTTATCCCACCAATGAAGCCGAACTGACCATGATGTATCAGAGTGGTATGGTAATGCCCATTTCAGATGAAATGCTGGACAAAATGCCTAACTACAAAGCTCTCCTGGAAGAATATCCTATTTTATACAAAAACAATTCCTTAAACGGACAGCTTTGCTTCTTTGGTCTGGTACAGAACCAGGGTCCCAACCATACCATCGTTTTCCGTAGAGACTGGCTGGACAATTTAGGCTTAGAGCTTCCTAAAACACCGGAAGACCTGTATGATATCTGCTATGCCTTTACTTTTAATGATCCTGACGGGAATGGTGTCAATGATACCTGGGGAATCAATATGACAACAGATGCCCAGAGAGTATTGTCCCATATGTTTGGTTTCGGTAATCCTGAAAAATATAAATTTGACGAAAACGGTGAATTGGTATATGCCTGGGATAATATAGAAGCATGGCTTACCTTCGCTGAACGTCTGGTAGATGACAAGCTTGTTAATCCTGATTTCATGACAATGAAGGCAGATGATGACCAGGCAGATTTTCTCAACGGCAGAATAGGAATCTATTGTACCGGAAGACTGATGAACTCCAAACGACTTCCTCTTTTCACCAGCTTTAAGGAAGCCTTTCCTGATGCAACGCTGGATACCTGTGCTTTACCTGAATCAGAATTTGGCAAATACATTGCCGCACTCAGCGGTGCCATTGGCAACCAGGGCTTTATCAGCTCAGACTGCAGTGATGTAGATGCTGCCCTTGCTTATGTAAACTGGTTGTATGATCCTGATGTATCCGCTTACTTAATGTATGGTCCGGAAGGTGTCTATCATGAAATGAATGAATATGGAACCTATATTGTAAAGGATGAGGAAAAGAATAAGGTTGAATTTAACTGGGCTTCCGATTACAGTGTCATCAGAAATGCAACCCTCTTCGGAAAAGAAAATTCCTACGACAAGCATGCCAACGATCCTTACAATCTCTACTTATCCTCCGATGATCCTATCAAGCATGAACTGGGTGATCTGATGTATAAATTCTACGAAATTGCAAATGCAATGGATGCAGAAGATCCCAGAGGATGGCAGGGAGAAGGCTTACCGGCACTTCCGGATGACCTTGGCCTGATCAAGACCACTGCAGACAAAATGGTAAATGATATTCTGGTAAATACATTGGGTGATACCTCTAAGTCCGCTGCAGAAGGAATTGAAGAAGCAAAAAATACCTGGTACAGTGCAGGCGGTGCAGATGTTGATGAATACAACAGACAGTATTTTATCAATGCAGGTGATTCTGCATTAATTCCTTCAGACTTTATCGACTTAAAATCAGCACCTGTAATGACAGAAGCAGCAAAAGCAAATTCTAAATTATTCGATTGATCATAATATAACCGGAAAAGACAGTATAGTTTCCTATGCTGTCTTTTCTGTAATTTATCTATGTTTATGTAAGTGCCTGCATGGGGATTTACAATGGAAAGAAAGCCTCTGATATGATAAAATGAATATGGAGGAGTACTCTGATATTAGCGGAATTGGGAGGTACAAAGCTTATGGAAGAAAGCAGAATTTCATATCGGATTATAGGTCATTTTATATCCAATAAAAACTGGATCCATCCCAGCCGTACGATACCAAGCTACGAGATCATTATCATGCTGAAGGGAAAAGCTTATATTGAGGAAGAAGGACATAAATATGAGCTAGAGAAGGATGATATTCTTCTCTTAGAGCCCTACTTAAAGCATCGCGGATATAAACAGTCCTCCGGCC
>CAYXQG010000038.1:0-10803 GCA_964467405.1 uncultured Acetatifactor sp.
CCAATGTATATCCGGAAAGAAAGAATACACCGGGCGAAATCGTCATGGAGGTAAAGAATTTAAGCTCCATTCATGCAAAATCCTTCCAGAATGTCAGCTTTACATTGCGTAAGGGTGAGATCTTAGGCTTTGGCGGTCTGGTTGGGGCACAGCGAACTGAATTGATGGAGGGTATTTTCGGTATCCGTAAGGTCGCATCCGGTGAAGTATATATAAATGGCAACGGGGTAAAGATCAAGCATCCGATCGATGCAATGAATGCCGGTATCGGTCTGATCACAGAGGACAGACGAGGAAATGGTATTTTCGGATGTCTTTCTATAAAGGATAACGTAGGTATATCCATATATAACAAATACCTTAAAGCAAAGCTTGTCCTGAATCATAAGAAGATAGATCATGTTGTTGAGGACAGTATCCAGAAGCTGAGAATCAAAACACCTAATGCAAAGGAGCATATTGCGAACCTTTCCGGTGGTAATCAGCAGAAGGTAATCGTTTCCAGATGGCTGGCAAATGATCCGGATGTATTGATCATGGATGAACCGACAAGAGGTATTGACGTAGGTGCAAAGCATGAGATTTATGAGATCATGAATGACCTGGCAAGCCAGGGTAAGGCAATTATCATGATTTCGTCCGAAATGCCGGAGTTACTTGGTATGTCTGACAGAATTTACGTTATGTGCAACGGTAAGCTGACAGGTGAGGTAAATACACCGGAAGACATGAACCAGGCTAAGATTATGGAATATGCAACACAGTTCTGATTTAGGAGGAAAGATAGATGACTAAGATAAAATCACAGAAGATCAAAGATTTTCTGATCAATAATGGTGTTATCATCGTAATGTTTATTTTGGTATTTTATACCGGTCTTACAGCTGATAACTTTTTAACAAAAAATAACTTGATGAACATTCTGCAGAATATGAGCCCCCGTCTGGTAATTGCACTTGGTATTGCAGGCTGCGTTATTACCGCAGGTACTGACCTTTCAGGTGGTCGTATGGTAGGTCTGGGCGGCTGTATTTCAGCAGTTTTGTTACAGCGTATTGATTATTCCGGCAAATTTTTACCGGGCGTAGAGCCTATGAATGTTGTAGTTGTAGCATTTATTGCCATGGCAATCTGTGCAGCATTTGGTGCGATTACAGGTGTGTTCATTGCATTCTTAAATGTGCCTCCCTTTATTGCAACCCTGGCAACCATGGAGATCATCTATGGTGTTACCATGATCTTTACCAATTCCACTCCTTTGGGCGGTTTTGTTACGGAGTATACCAATGTGGCAAGTAAGAAATTCCTTGGCTTCAGCTGGTTAGTATGGATCGCTGTTTTGGTAGCAATTGTAAGCTGGTTCATCTTCAATATGACCCGTCACGGCAAGTATATGTATGCAATCGGTGCTAACCCTCAGGCGGCAGAAGTTGCAGGTGTTCCTGTTAAGAAAACAATGATCCTGATCTACATGAAGGCAGCAGCTTTGTATGGTCTGGCAGGCTTCATGCTGGGCGCAAAATCAGGCGGTGCTTCCGTACAGTTAGGTTATGGTTATGAGATGGAAGCAATTGCAGCATGTACCATCGGCGGTGTATCCATAACAGGCGGACGTGGTAAGGTTTCTTCCGCTATCATCGGTGTTGCAGTATTCGAGCTTTTGAAGGTTGCTTTGCAGTACCTGGGTGTCAATTCCAATGCACAGTGGATTGCAATCGGTATCGTAATCCTGATCGCAGTTTCATTGGATATCAGAAAATATGTAGCAAAGAAATAAAGAATCATTTATAATAATAGCGACCGGACCTGTTGTTCGGCCGCTATCATTATTTTACGGAGGAAATTTGAATGGATGCTTTTTTGGAAACGGCGGGTGTTCAATTATTATTATTTGTAGTGTGTGCGTATTACGGTATTCGACTGATCCTTACGGGGGACGCCTCCTCAATACGAAGCAATAAGGCTAAACCTTTAAAGGATGAGAAGCAATATGCCAAGTGGGCAGGTATTCTGATCATTATCCTGGGTGTGGGAAGTCTGCTCATGGCTCTGTTATCCCTGATCAGTGTTTATCTGGCCTTTGCAGAGTTGGTGATCTGTATTGCAGTAGTATTTATTTTGTGGAAGAAAATGAGTGAAAAATACGGTGAGTAATTTATAGTCTTAAATGGAGAATGGGTATGAAACAATATTCTGTGCTGTTAGTAGATGATGAGGAAGAAGTATTTCAGGTGATCATGAAGAAGTTAGACTGGGAAGGCATGGGCTTTCACATTGCGGGATATGCCAGAAACGGTGTGGAAGCACTGGAAATGGCCGAGGAACTGCAGGTGGACGTGGTAATGACGGATATTAAAATGCCCTATATGGACGGACTGACCCTTTGTAAGAAGCTGAAGGAGTTCTATCAGAATATTAAAGTGATCATCTTTTCCGGCTTTGATGAATTTGAATATGCCAAGGAAGCTATTAAAATAGAGGCAGAGGAGTACATTCTGAAGCCCATTAATGCCAATGAGCTGCGGGAGGTGTTTGAGCGTATCAAGCTCAATCTGGACAAGGAGCTGGATGAGAAGCGAAACATTGAGAAGCTGCGCGAATATTATATGGAAAGTCTGCCCATATTGCAGGAAAATTTCTATATTTCCCTATTGGACGGCAGAATCCCTGCAGATCAGATTGACCGGTATGCAGCCAGCTATCAGATTGATCTGCAGGGAGCTTATTATGTGATCGCAGTCCTTCATATCAGTAAGTCCGGCGAGGAAGCCATGGATCCCTTTTTGCAGGCAGTGTCTGTCAGAAAACTGGCAGAGGAAAGGCTGGAGGGCGTTTGGAACAGCAGAGCAGTTACCTATCTGGGAGATATTATTGTATTTACCCAGCTGGAGGACGGGGAGGCAGTTGTCGGCTTTACGGATCAGATGGACCAGATATGCAAAATGGCCAAGCGTGTCTGTGGTGTACAGGTGACGGCAGGCATTGGTCATGTGGTGGAAACACCGGCAGAGATTCCGTTATCCTATCAGGGAGCCAAGGATGCAGTGTCCTATAGGGTGTTGTACGGCAATACCAGAGCAATCAGCATTTCTGAGGTAAGCCCGAAGGAAACAGCTGATCTTCCGTGGGAAGAGACTTATATCAAGCAGATCGTAAAGAAGATCAAGCTGGGAGAGGCAGAGCCCTTGAAGGAAGCTGTGGCGGAATTGATTGATCAGATCTCTGTCTCCAAGATATCCCTGCAGGAGTACAGGATCTTAAATATGGGACTGGTAACGGAAATTATACGTTTTGTCAATAATAATCAGCTGAGCATAGAAGAAATCTTCGGAGAAGGAAGCGATCTTTACAGCCATGCACAGCATCTGGAATCACCCCAGGATCTGGGAGACTGGCTGGAGAAAATCTGCCTGCAGATCCAGAAGCATATTTTAAGTGACAGAAGGGATTCCACCAATGCTTTTGTTCAAAAGGCAAAGGAATATGTGGAGGAGCATTATAGTGAGCAGGAGCTGAATATTGATACGGTATGCAGCTGTTTGAATGTAAGTGCAGCATACTTTTCTACGATATTTAAAAAGGAAACAGGAAAGACCTTTATCAATTATCTCACGGATTACCGCATGGAGCAGGCAGTGGAGCTTTTGCTGACACAGAATGAGAAAACATATATCATTGCGGAAAAGGTAGGATATTCGGATCCCAATTATTTCAGCTATGTATTTAAGAAGCAATTTGGCATGTCGCCATCTAAATATAAAGTAAGCAGACAGGAGCAGCCTTGAAAAAATTACGTGAATTGAAACAGCGGATAATTTCATATGCAGGAAGGAATCTGAAGCCCCAGTCCATCCAGATGACCATTTCTTTTTCCTTCACCATCGTGGCTACCTGCAGTATGATGCTTTTGGGCATTACCCTATACGGCAGCTTTGCTAACAAAATGAAGGAGGCAACTGCAGAAAGCTCTGAGCAGCTGTTAAACCAGACTGCGATCAATCTGGAAAATCATTTAAGGGGCCTGCGGCGTATTTCCGATGCCATGTATTACAGCGTGATCAAGGACAAGGATCTGGCAACGGATACGCTGGATGCGGAAATGAACCTGATCTATGAGGCCAATAAAGACAGTCTGATCAGCGTGGCCTGCTATACCCGTGACGGAAAGCTGGTGGGTGCAGCACCTATCACAACTCAGAAAACGAATGTGGATATTGTCAAACAGCAATGGTTTACGGATGCTGTGGACCAGATGGAAAATATTCATTTTTCCATGCCCCATGTGCAGAATCTTTTTGACAATGCCAATTACCGCTATTGCTGGGTAGTATCCTTAAGCCGTGCAGTGGAATTGACCAATAACGGAACTTCCACGCTGGGCGTGCTTTTAGTTGACATGAACTACAGCAGTATTGAACAGCTGCTTATGAAGGCGAATACGGATCATTCCGCAGAATATGTTTATTTGATGGACGGCAACGGAGATATTATCTATCATCCCAAGCAGAAGCTGATCTATTCGGATTTTTATCGTGAGAATAATCAGGAAGCGGCAGGCTATGAGGACGGCAGCCGTGAAGAAACATTTCAGGGAGAAAAGCGTATGGTCACGGTAAAGACGATTGGCTATACAGGCTGGAAGATTGTCAGTGTGGTGCCCATGAGCTCTTTTGAGATGGGTATCTCCGGTACCAGAACCTTTGTGGTCATGCTGGTATCATTGTCCATGCTGGCAACCATTCTTTTGAATATGCTGGTATCGGCACGAATTGCCAAGCCCTTACAGAAGCTGAATGATTCCGTAAGAGAGTGGGAGGCCGGCAACATGAACCCGGATATTTATGTAGGCGGCTCCCTGGAGGTAGAGCATTTGGGTAAGACTCTGCGTTCTACGGTGGAGCAGCTGCGTCAGCTGATGCAGGATGTGGTGACTGAGCAGGAGGAAAAGAGAAAAAGTGAACTGGATGCTTTACAGTCACAGATCAACCCCCACTTCTTATATAATACATTGGATTCCATTGTATGGATGATCGAAGGGGAACGCTATGATGATGCCGTATATATGATCACTCAGTTGGCAAGTCTTTTCCGTATCAGTCTAAGCAGGGGAAGAACCATCATCAGTATAGAGGATGAGATACGTCATGCACAGAATTATATGAGTATTCAGAAGATCCGTTATAAAAATATTTTCAGCATTGATTTTCAGATCGATGAGGAAATATTGAATTATTGTACTGTGAAGCTGGTTGTACAGCCTCTGTTGGAAAATGCAATATACTACGGGGTAGAGTGCCTGGACGGGGATGGTGAAATCTGGGTGCGCGGTTACCGGAAGGATGAGGATATTTATCTTGAGGTGCATGATAATGGTCTGGGTATGTCCGTTGAGACGGTCAGCCAGCTTTTGACGGAGAATAACCGTGTCAGAAAGCGCGGATCCGGAGTGGGCCTGATCAATGTGCATAATCGTATCAAGCTTCGTTTCGGCAAGGCATACGGACTGGAAATAGAGAGTGAGCCGGATGAGGGCACTATGGTACGTATTCATTTACCTGCCATTGCATATTCTCCGGAGATGGCAGCACTTTTGGAGGAAGGCAGAATATCACCGGCAGAAGGAGGCGGAGCGGATGAAAAGAAATAATGTGCACTTTGTCCTGGTACTTCTGACCCTTGTGGTGATTCTTATCTGGAGCACTGTTGAGATGCTCCATGAAGACAGCGAGAAGGAGCCCTATATGATCTCTGTCATAGTAAGTGACAGCAATGATGCCCACTGGGTGGCCATGAGGGATGGTCTGGAGCAGGCAGCCCAGAATAACAATGTGATCCTTAATTATGTATCTACAAGCAAATTTGAAAGTATTGAGGATGAGTTTGCGGTGATCAATCGTGAGCTGGAGCGAGGGGTGGACGGACTGATCCTGCAGTTAGTGGATGCCGGGGCGGATTCCGAAATATTGTCCCAGATTGCTTCCAGAACAGCGCTTATGCTGATTGAAACAGATGTGAATCCTCAGGAGTTGTATGCTTATACAGGACCGGATAATACGGAACTGGGATTTGCCCTGACAGAACTGATCACAGATGATTTCGGTACCTCCATTGCAGGGAAAAGGGTAGGAATCCTTGTGGGAGAGCCGGACAGACTGGCGATTCTGCAGCGTCTGGAGGGGGTGCGCAAGGGACTGGAGCAGTCAGGGGCTGAGATCGTCTGGGAGATCACAGGCTCTGCAGAGAGTGTAAGACTGAAGCTGGATACCCGCCAGACCATTGATAAGGCAGATATCCTGTTTGCTTTGGACAATCGGGAAACAGAGCTTGCAGTGGACTATTTGTCCGGTCTGAGTGCCGCCGGGAGAGCAGGTACCCATTTATACGGTATCGGTAATTCCGAAAAGGTAGTTTATTATCTGGATAAGGGCCTGATAGAATATCTGGTAGTGCCCAATGAATTCAATATGGGATATCAAAGCATAGAGGCATTGGCAGAACAGCTGGAATATCGGGGACAGCGGGCAAAGAGTGAGAAGGTAGAGTATCGGACGGTCAATCGGACCTCGCTTTATGATGAGGAGAATCAGAAGCTTTTGTTCCCCATTGTTCAGTAAAGGAAAGGGGAAGGCATGGAGGAAGCAGATGAAAAAAGGAAAGAGGATTTTGGCAGCCGGGCTTGCAGCAATGGCGGCAGCAGGTATGCTGTGCGGCTGCGGACAGGTGAAAAAGAAGGAAGTGAAGGAGATCAAAATCGGTGTAACGGTTTATGATCAATATGATACCTTTGTATCCGGATTAATGGAGGATTTTAAGACCTCTGCCAGTGAGAAGGAGGCAGAAACAGGGGTTGCCATTTCTGTTTCTATTTATAATGCAGCAGACAGCCAGATCACACAGAACAGTCAGGTAGAGAATATGATAGAAGCAGGCTGTGATGTGATCTGTGTGAATCTGGTAGACCGTACAGAGCCTACCATGATCATAGATATGGCTGAGAAAAATGATGTACCTGTCATTTTCTTTAACAGAGAACTGGTGGAAGAGGATTTAGAGCGTTGGGAGAAATTATATTATGTAGGAGCCAAGGCTTTTGAATCCGGTATTATGGAAGGAGAAATCGCGGCAGAATCCTTTTTGAACAATCAGACAGCGGACAAAAACGGTGACGGGGTATTCCAGTATGTTGTATTTGAAGGAGAAGCCGGACATCAGGATGCGATCGTGCGCACAGAGTACTCGGTAAGTACGATTATCGACAATGGTGTGGAGGTGGAAAAGTTGGGCTATGCCATAGCAAACTGGAACCGTGCACAGGCACAGACCAAGATGACGCAGCTTTGGAGTGAGCATGGCAAAAGAATAGAACTGGTATTGTGCAATAATGATGATATGGCATTGGGTGTGATTGATGCACTGAAAGCGGATAATGTATATCGCAAGGACTGGCCCGTGATCGTCGGCATTGACGGAACGGACGTGGGTCTGGCGGCCGTAAAAGCAGGAGAAATGGCCGGAACTGTTTATAATGATAAGGAAGGACAGGCAAGGGGCATGCTGGAGCTTGCCTACAGGATCGCTTCCGGCGAAGATCTTTCCGAAATGCAGCTGGAGAAAGACAGGTATATCCGCCTTCCCTATGCAAAGGTCCTGCCGGAGGATGTGGATCATTATATTTTAAAGTAAGTGCTTCCGTTTTCTATCATTTGACAGAAGGTGTCCTTTACGATCTGATGCAGGGGTGCAAAGGCCTCCTCATATCCGAACAGGGCAGGGTATTGAACGGTTACCAGTTCAATATCGTTGGCAATCTTTTGTGCAACCATGGTATCCTTTATGGGAATCAGCCCCCAAAGCGTGGAACAGTAGGTACGGTTTCCTGTATTGGAGGAGATCAGCTGTACGGCAAAGGCGGTCCACTCCTCTTTCAGAACCTTCTGTTCTGTAGGATCTTTCGTATCATAATTGACCAGACACAGATCTTCCATATAAGTAAGCAGCTCTCGCAGCTGCTTCTTTTTTGTGAAAAAAGAGGTGCCGGAAGAAGAGGAAGCTTTTATCATGGTCCAGGCGTGCATAAAGGCATCGGCCTTTCCCTTCTTGTCGTAGGTGAAGTAACGCTTTTTCAGTAAGGTCATGCGACAGGTATCACAGGCAGGATCTAACTGTTCCTTTAATGCAATGTTTAAGATGCGCAGACGTTCGTCGGCTTTTTCTATTTCATAATAATGTGCAGGCCAATCCTGCAGATAGTCTTTTTCTGTTAAATTATCTTTTTTAAGCAGCATGATAGGCTTCCTTTCCTGTCCTGAAGAGAAGGTACCTTCTTCAGGTATTGCCGGTGTGACTTTGTAAGTCTGTTTTCCTAAAATTATATAAGGAAACGGAGAAAAAAACAAGTCCGGCTGCAGCTTGCTGCTTCTTTGGTAAAAGGGAACATGCGGGTAAAATTTGTTTATGGTTTTAATAATTTCTTTATAATTATTTTTCGCAAAATCTGTTGACAATAGATAGGGTAAGTGATATTTTATGTACAGAAGGTGTTAGCACTCCTTTGAGTCGAGTGCTAACAAAACAAAAAGGGGTGATGGATTTGGATTTGGATGAAAGAAAAACGAAAATTTTGCAGGCTATTATTCGTAACTATCTGGAAACCGGTGAGCCGGTGGGTAGCAGGACCATTTCCAAATATGCAGACTTAAATTTAAGTTCTGCGACCATCCGAAATGAGATGGCTGATCTGGAAGAGTTAGGATATATCCTGCAGCCCCATACTTCAGCCGGCAGGATTCCATCCGACAAGGGATATCGTTTCTATGTAGACTGCATGATGGAGGAAAAGGAACGGGAAGTTGTTGAGATGAAGGAAATGCTGGTCGAAAGGCAGGATAAGATGGAACTGCTGTTAAAACAGGTTGCTAAGGTCCTTGCCCGGAATACACAGTATGCCACCATGATCAGTGCTCCCCAAACCCATCGCAACAAGCTGAAATTCATACAGCTTTCCAGGGTAGATTACAACCAGATACTTGCAGTTATTGTTGTAGAGGGCAATGTGATCAAGAACAATATCCTTCATGTGACACAGGAGCTTTCCGATGAGACACTGTTAAAGCTGAATATTCTGTTGAATACACACTTAAACGGCTTGTCCATGGAAGAGATCAATTTGGGAATGATAGCTGCAATGAAGCAGCAGGCAGGTATACACAGTGATATCATCAGTGAGGTGATCGATGCTGTGGCGGAGGCCATTAAAGCGGATGAGGATCTGGAGATCTATACCAGCGGCGCCAACAATATCTTCCGGTATCCGGAGCTGGCAGATCAGCAGAAAGCAAGTCAGCTGATCAATGCCTTCGAGGAAAAGGATGCTTTAAATGAACTGGTACATGAAACGCTTTCGGATGAGAAAAATACCGGTATTCAGATTTATATCGGTGAAGAAGCTCCGGTGAGAGGTATGAAGGATTGCAGTGTAGTAACTGCCACCTATGAATTGGAAGAGGGAATGAAAGGAACCATAGGCATTATCGGACCAAAGCGTATGGATTACGATAAAGTGGTCGGAACTTTGAAAACGATGATGCATCAGTTGGATGATTTATATAAGAACAGAAAGGAATGATAGGATGTCTGATCAGGAAAAGGAAATCTTAGAAGAAGAAATAGAAGCCGAAGAGGCCACCGCAGAGGCAGAGGAAGCACTGCAGGAGACAGAGCCTGAAGAGCAGGCTGCCTGTGAAGGTGAGGAGGCTGAGGAGACACCGGAAGGTGTAGAGCCGAAGACCTGGGCAGAGAAGAAAGCTGCCAAGAAGCAGGCGAAAGCTGATAAAAAGGCTGAGACCTCTAAGGATAAAGAAAAGATTGCTGAGTTGGAGGATAAGGTAAAACGTCAGCTGGCAGAATTTGAAAATTTCCGTAACAGAACGGAAAAAGAGAAACAGTCCATGTTTGAGACCGGTGCAAAGAGTGTGATCGAAAAGATCCTGCCCGTGATCGATAATTTTGAAAGAGGCTTTCAAACTGTGGAAGCAGAAGATGAGGCAGATGCTTTTGTAGACGGAATGCGAATGGTTTATAAGCAAATGCTTACAGAGCTTGAAAACATTGGTGTAAAGCCCATTGAAGCAATCGGCAAAGAATTTGATCCGAACTTCCACAATGCGGTAATGCAGGTGGAAAGTGAAGAGTATGAATCCGGCATCATTGCACAGGAATTCATCAAAGGTTATACCTACCGTGACAGTGTGGTAAGACACAGCATGGTAGCAGTAGTTAGTTAATTTGTATTTGATTTCATAAATTAGGAGGAAAAAATAATGAGTAAGATTATCGGTATTGACTTAGGTACAACAAACAGCTGTGTAGCTGTTATGGAAGGTGGTAAGCCCACCGTTATTGCTAATGCAGAAGGCGCAAGAACAACACCGTCCGTAGTAGCATTTACAAAAACAGGAGAAAGACTGATCGGTGAGCCTGCAAAGCGTCAGGCAGTTACCAATGCGGAAAAGACCATTGCTTCAATTAAGAGAGATATGGGTACTGACAACGGCCGTACCATCGATGGAAAGAAATATTCTCCTCAGCAGATTTCAGCTATGATCCTTCAGAAATTAAAAGCAGATGCTGAAAGCTATCTGGGCGAGAAGGTTACAGAAGCTGTTATCACCGTTCCTGCATATTTCAATGATGCACAGCGTCAGGCTACCAAGGATGCAGGTAAGATCGCAGGACTGGATGTAAAGCGTATTATCAACGAGCCTACCGCAGCTGCACTTGCTTATGGTCTTGACAATGAAAAAG
>CAYXQG010000039.1:0-10682 GCA_964467405.1 uncultured Acetatifactor sp.
CTATATTCCCGCTCCGGAAGGCGATCCTGATTTAGGTACCCAGGTACTGATCAGTACCATCGATTATAATGAATATGTAGGACGTATCGGCGTAGGTAAGGTTGATAACGGTACCATCAGTGTTAACCAGGATGTAATTATCGTTAACCATCATGATCCGGACAAAAAGACCAAGGTGAAGGTAAGTAAGCTTTATGAGTTCGATGGTCTGAACAAGGTAGAGGTCAAATCTGCAGGCATCGGATCCATCGTAGCGATTTCCGGTATCACGGACATCCACATCGGCGATACCCTTTGTGCACCGGAGAATGTAAATCCCATTCCTTTCCAGAAGATCAGCGAACCTACCATTGCTATGCACTTTATGGTAAATGACTCCCCTCTTGCAGGTACTGAGGGCAAATTTGTAACCAGCCGTCATCTCCGCGACAGACTCTTCCGTGAACTAAATACCGATGTTTCCTTACGCGTAGAGGAAACCGACACCACCGAAGCCTTTAAGGTATCCGGACGAGGCGAGTTACACTTATCCGTATTGATCGAAAATATGCGCCGTGAAGGCTTTGAATTTGCAGTAAGTAAGGCAGAGGTTCTTTACAAGACCGATGAAAACGGAAAGCGCCTGGAGCCTATGGAATTGGCATATATTGACGTTCCTACTGAATTCTCCGGCTCTGTCATTGAAAAGTTAAGTCAGAGAAAGGGCGAGTTGCGCGGCATGAGCACCATCGGCGGCAGTGAAAATACCCGTTTGGAATTCTCCATCCCCTCCAGAGGCCTGATTGGCTATCGCGGCGAGTTTATGACCGATACCAAGGGTAATGGTGTGATCAATACCGTATTCGACTGCTATGGTCCTTACAAGGGCGATATTGCCTACCGCAAGCAGGGCTCCCTGATTGCCTTCGAATCAGGAGAATCCATTACCTATGGTCTTTTTAACGCACAGGAGCGTGGTACACTCTTCATCGGCCCCGGTGAAAAGGTATACGCAGGCATGGTCGTAGGACAGAACGGCCGTGGTGAGGATATCGAGTTAAATGTTTGTAAGAAAAAGCAGCTGACCAATACCCGTTCCTCCAGCTCTGATGAAGCACTCCGCCTGACACCGCCCAGAATCCTGAGTCTGGAGCAGGCCTTAGACTTTATCGAAACAGATGAATTACTTGAGGTAACACCTACCAGCTTAAGAATCCGTAAGAAGATCTTAGATCCAACCTTACGAAAGAGAGCTTCCTTCAAGAAATAACAGACAAACAAAATCCCGGAACTATTTCGTTCCGGGATTTTTATATGCCTATAAATAATGCTGTGCTTCAAAATACAGATCATTTCCGTGATCCGAATGCAGCAGCTCATGAGCCTTATGACTTAAGGGCTTTCCAAGGAAATCCTCATACAATTTCTGCACTTCCTTGTTTTCATGAGAAAAACGAACTGTTCTCTCAGCATCCAGCTTATATAATTTCTGACCTCTGTCGCAGGCCATTTCAATACCGTCATGGATCGGCTGTCCGCCTCCGCCGACACAACCTCCGGGACAAGCCATTACTTCCACAAAATCATAGCTTACATTTCCGTTCTCAATATCCTCCATCAGGCGTTTTGCATTACCGAGACCGCTGACCGTACAGGTTTTCAACACCTTATCTCCCAGCTTAAATTCACGTTCTCTGCGCCCTGCATCTCCTCTGACTGCACTAAATGCATCCGGCTGCGGATTCTTTCCTTCCACAACTGCATATGCGGTACGAAGTGCTGCTTCCATAACACCGCCTGTCACGCCGAAAATAACACCGGCTCCCGTACTTTCACCAAGAGGAGAATCCCAGGCCTCTTCCGTAAGAGTTTTGGGATTAATATGCTCTGAACGGATTATGCTGACCAGTTCCCTGGTAGTCAGTACAATATCCACGTCCTGTCCTGCACCTGCGCTGTACATATAAGAAAGGGAAGCCTCCCTCTTCTTGGATACACAGGGCATGATGGAAATACAGCAGAGCTGATTGGGATCTATGCCCATTTTCTGTGCAAAATAGGTTTTGGTCACAGCTCCAAACATCTGCTGCGGAGATTTTGCAGTGGACAGATTCCGCATATATTTAGGATATCTGCTGTTGACAAAGCTGACCCATCCCGGACAACAGGAAGTAAACATAGGCCATGCATAATCCTGGGGATTTTCTAATCTTTCCAGGAGTTCGCTTCCTTCCTCCATGATCGTCAGATCTGCTGAAAAGTTAGTATCAAATACATAATCAAATCCAATTCTTTTCAATACAGCTACCATTAAGCCCTCTGTTGCCTCTTCATCTGACAGACCCAGGGCCTCTCCCCAGGCGGTACGGACAGCAGGTGCCACTTGTACCACAGTGACCTTTTTCTCATCTGCCAATGCCCTGTAGACCTTGGGGATATCATTTCTTTCCCGAAGTGCTCCTGTGGGACAATGGGTGATACACTGACCGCACAGAGTACAATCAGAACAATCTATGCTTTTTCCGCCGGCAACATCAACTGTAGTGCGGGAGCCTGTATTCTGCACATCCCACACATGCAGTCCCTGTATTTTATCACAGATCTGCACGCAGCGCATACATTTAATACATTTGCCGGAATCCCTTATTAAAGGGAAATTGTGATCCCAGGGATCCTTCGGCAACTCCTCTTTATAAGGAATTTCCAAAATATGCAGATCATTGGACAATTTCTGCAAATTACAATTACCACTTCTGGCACAGGTTGCACAATGACAATCATGCTGGGAAAGGATCAATTCCACATTTGTCCTTCTGACCTCCCTTACCTTGGGGGAATTTGTGAAAATGACCATACCATCCTCTACCGGGCAGTTACATGCAGTGATCAGCTTTTCCTTACCGAGCACCTCTACCACACATACCTTGCAGGCACTGATCTCATTGATTCCTTCCAGATAGCAAAGATGGGGTATCTCTATTCCGATACCGGCAGCTGCCTTCATAACTGTCGTTCCCTTTTCTACCTCTACCTGTATACCGTCAATCGTTACTCTTACCATATTGCTGCACGACCTCCCTTCAGACTTCCATAACCGTATTTATCGCATCGCAAACATCTGCCGGCTTCCTGACATGCTTCCTGCTCCGTCATGCCGCATTCAAAGGCTTCAAAATTCTTCTTTCTTTCTCCGGCTTCCTTCTCACTTAACTGAATTCTGCCGCAGGGCTCCTTATCCTCATAACGAACCGGCGGAATCTCCACGTCACAAGGGATCACATGATGATATCCTAAATATTCATCAATATTGGCTGCTGCAACCTTTCCCGCTGCGATTGCGCGAATAACCGTTGCCGGACCGGTCACACAGTCACCACCGGCAAAGACACCCTTCACATCCCTCATTTCACTGTCACTCATGGCACTTAATGTACCTCTCTTTACTGCCAGACCCGCTTCCTCAAAGTCTCTTGTTTCAATACCCTGTCCGATCGCTACGATCACTATGTCACAGGGGATCCTCATAAGCGGAACATCTGCATGCATGGGGCGTGCTCTTCCCCAGGCATCTATCTTACCGATGATCTGCGGTTCTACCCAAAGGGCTGCCACATTACCATTCTCATCCGCCTCTATCCTGTGCGGTGCCTTCAGACTGTAAAGCTCCGCACCCTCTGCGATTGCACCCTCTACCTCTTCCGGAAGTGCAGTCATATCACTCTGTCTTCTTCGATAAGCAATACCAACTTTCTTCGCTCCCAGACGGATAGCAGAACGCACACAGTCCATGGCAACATTACCGCCACCGACTACCATAACTGTCTTATCCTTAAAGTCCGGCATATTGTCATCACCAATATTTCGAAGCAGCTCTACTGCCGAAATAACACCATTGGACTCCTCACCCTCAATACCAATCTTTTTGTCGGTATGAGCGCCTATGGCAATATAGATGGCATCATACTCCTGACGCAGTGTATCAAACTGTACTTCCCCTTCTCCGTTGCCGATACGGGTATTCAGACAGGTTTCCACACCTGTGGACAGGATCACTTCTATGTCCTCATCCAGACGTTCACGGGGAAAACGATAATTTGGAATACCATAGCGAAGCATGCCTCCCAGCTTACTCTTTTCCTCGAATACAACACAATGATGTCCCATCAATTCCAAATAATATGCTGCGGAAAGACCACCCGGTCCGCCGCCGATCACTGCAACCCTCTTACCGGTAGGCTCTGCCTTAGGAGGCGTGGGAACTGTATTCGCTTTTGCATGATCCACAGCCATTCTCTTCAAGCCTCTGATATTGATCGCACTGTCGATCATATTACGACGGCATCTGGCCTCACAGGGATGCTCACAAATAAGGGCACAGGCAGTCGGGAATGGATTATCCTTACGGATCAGCTTCACTGCATCCTCATATTTCTTCTCTCCTACCAGCGCAATATATCCGGGGATATCCACGCCTGCAGGACACAAAGCCACACAGGGCACAGGCTGCGTCATATGGCAGGAACACTTGCCGGTCTCTATATGATGCAAATAATCCTCTCTGAAGCCCTCTATACCGGAAAGTACCATTCTTGCCGCTTCATAACCAAGGGCACAATCCGCTGAGTCAGAAATATTCTGTGCCGTACTCTTGATCAAATCCAAGGTCTGCACACTTCCTCGTCCTTCCAATATATCTTCAATCAAATTGGCAAGCTGTCCTAAACCTACACGACAAGGTGTACACTTACCGCAGGTCTGTGCATGACACATTCTCAAAAAAGACAATTGCAGATCCACCGGACATAAACCGGGAGGACTTGCAACAATACGCCTTTCCAAGTCCTTATAAAGGCGTTCTACAGTAAGCTGTGCCTCGTTCGGGGTTGAAATTTTTAACCGACTCATATTTTCCTCTCCTTCGTGCCATTTATCTTTCATTGGCAACTGATCAAATTCTTCTGTCATCGTAGACTTACACTATCTGACTGTCATGTAAGCACTTACATGCAGTTTATCGTAATTATCGCAATCAATCAATAGCCTGGTCAAAAGTTAATTTTTTATCAGCTGTGATAATTTTCTGTCAATTTATAAAACCTTTTGTACTTAAAAAGGGTATGACCTGATGTCATACCCTTTATCACTATTCCAGATATCCTTTTGCTACGATCACGTCCACCACACTGTCCACATGTTTCTGACAGGTTTCCATATCTCCTGCTTCTACCATCACACGGATGATAGGCTCTGTACCGCTTTCACGCACCAGGATGCGTCCGTTACCGTCAAGTGCCTGTGCTGCCTTCTGAACTGCCTGCTGCACATCTGAATCCGCATTGACAACTGCCTTATCCTTTACACGCACATTTTTCAAAATCTGCGGATATACCACGAAGGGTGCCCGCAGCTCGCTTAATGTTGCCTTCTTCTCCAGCATGACTTCCATCATCTTCAATGCCGTCAAAATACCGTCACCGGTTGTAGCATACTTTTTGAAAATAATATGACCGGAATTCTCACCGCCCAGACGATATCCGTTGGTCACCATATTTTCATATACATACTTATCACCCACTGCTGTCTTTTCATATTCGATACCCTGAGCATCAAAAGCCTTATAAAGGCCGAAATTGGACATAACCGTGGTCACAACCTTATTGCCTACCAGCTTGCCTCTTTCCTTCAAATAACAGCCATAAATATACATAATAGCGTCACCGTCTACCAGCTCGCCCTTTTCATCTACGCAAAGGCATCTGTCTGCATCACCGTCAAAGGCAAAGCCTACATCCAGACCATTCTCTATTACAAACTTCTTAAGTCCCTCTATATGAGTAGAACCGCAATCCGTATTGATATTCAGACCATCCGGCTGATTATTGATCACATAGGTCTTCGCACCCAATGCATCAAACACACTCTTGGCGATCATCCAGGCACTTCCGTTTGCACAATCCAAACCGATCTTTTTATCCTTAAAGGATCTGGTTGCCAAAGAGATCAAATATCCTATGTAACGGTTTCTGCCGGCTGCATGATCAACGGTACAGCCAATCCTGTCACGCTCTGCATACGGAACCTCTCCCACCTTACCATCCAGATAATCCTCAATCTTCAGGATCGTCTCCTCATCCATCTTCTCACCGTTGGCATTTACCAGCTTGATGCCGTTGTCAAAATAGGGATTATGACTTGCAGAGATCATGATACCGCAGTCAAAGCCCTCTGTACGGGTCACATAAGATACACTGGGAGTTGTAGTAACATGCAGCAGATAAACATCCGCACCGGATGCAGTCAGACCTGCTACCAGCGCATATTCAAACATATAAGAAGAACGCCTGGTATCCTTACCAATCACGATCTTACACTTCTCATCATCCTCCTTATGCTGATAATACCAGCCAAGGAAACGGCCGATCCTGTACGCATGATCAGCTGTTAATGTTTTATTTGCTTCTCCCCGGAAGCCGTCAGTTCCAAAATACTTTCCCATGAGATTACTCCTTTTACATTCATTCTACAGAATTATCAGATATGTCCGCTTATGTACTCTAAATGTCTAATTGAAACCATTATATCTCATACCGGAAGGATTTTCCATAGTTATCTGTCCTAAATTAAGAATTACGAGTTTAAGCTACTTACTCCTTTGTTCCCACGATCAGCGTTAACGCTTTATACAATATATTCATCTGAACCTAACCAGAATATCCACGTTTCCCCATATAAAGTCCGTTCCGTTATACAAATCCACCTTGCTGATTTTTCCATTACAGGTTTCTAAAGTCTTTGGATCCTCTCTGCATATCATATCCCGGGTATAACGATACAGCTTCTTTCATTGTTTCATCATTCCTCCGTTTTGTGAAGGAATTCTTTATACTTATTATATAATAGTCGTTTCAAAATTACAGCCACAAAGAAATCTGTTCCGGAACAGAATATAAACAAAACATTTTGACATTTTTTCATTATTTTACAACTTTTACATAATCATACAAATCAAAACATATACTATCTGCCACCGTATGCGAGTTTTTATCATATACAACGATATTCATTCCTCTCTGATTCGGCGCATACTCATATCCTTCAATCTGTATCGAAGCGTTACTTCCTATATCAGCCCCCGCACTTTCTGCATAAAACTGTATTCCATCTATGATTCCGCTATACTGCATTACTTCTTTTCCCAGATTCTCATACACAACTGCTCCGTCATCAAGTATTGCCAGATAACTGTTCCTCCATGCTCCGTAAAGGCTCTTCTTTAATCCCAAAGCAAACAAATTATTTTGAATTTCCGGTGTGATGCAGGTGCTTGCCTCATCCCTAACCGAAATGAATACAATATAATTTTCCTTTGATAATGTCTGCAAATATTGCGCCATTGCAAAAGAATTCTTTAACCACTCATTTGTCATTTCTTTTCCGTTCTGAGCTGTTGCATTTTGAGAAAGGGAAGTAAAGTACTCCTCCCGATCCGTTGCAATATAATATTCGTTACTTTTTATCGGCATAGGATAACCGTTATAATACTGAACCACTTGTAAAGTGATATCCTCAACATCACACCACACTGAAAACGGCAGAGCAACCCTTAAACAACCGTTATCATATACTGCCTCACATGGTCTTCCGTCTACTAATACCACGCTATTGTTACTAAATCCATCCCCTTCAATGGTCATATTTTGTATCAGACTGCCGTTATATGTCAGATAATTAGGGCTTACATTATCTACCTTAGGCTCACTGACTGATTTCATTGATAAAACCTCTACTTTTGCCTTGTTTGAAAATGCAGTTATTTCGCTGTTAATACGTGTCTCCACTTGAATTGCAAGATTCTGATCTGAAGAATAATATTCTGAGGGCAGTATTAGGTCAATCTGTGTCTCAGAAATCGATATCACATGACAATCTGGCTCCCAAACTCCGTTTACAAATATCGACATTACATGGTTCAAATTCTCCCCCTTAAGCACAATTCGATTATCCTCATTAAATTGCGTATTCTGCATAATAACAGAAGGCGTAATCTCATATACTGTCGGCTTTTTCATTAACAACCTCGGCAACATAAGATAAACAGATATTAGTATAAGGAATATAAAAAATCCTTTTACCTCTTTCCGGTATTTTTTTGCCAACTGAACAATATCATCTATAAAAGCACGCATTAGTATCCTACCTTCATTTCTAATCTATTTGAAACAGTCTCTATACAAACCTCTTCGGGAGATCCGCCATATTCTCCATCTAACGTCCAGTTCATTGCCTGTGAGCTAAAATGAAAACACCTGGATCTTCCTGTATACAAATGCTTATTATCACACTTTCCACTTAATAGCTCACTGATGATTTTCTGGATATCAAGGATATTCTTAGGCTCCTTAATAAAAATATAATCCATCATTCCATCTGTCAGACTGTCACGATTTGTATTTTTTTGCTTCACTCCTGCTACGGAAAGTGAATTAGATATGATTCCGACCAAAAAGCGTTCTCTGTATATTGCGTCATCCGTTGAAATAGTAATATCTATACCACTCAAATTGCCCATTTGCCGAATACCTTCCAGCAGATAAGCTAAATATCCCAAAGCATTTTTCAGATTCTGCGGTGTATTATAAGAAACATTTGTAAACATACCAAATGCTGCAACATAATTAAAATAGCAATCATTAAACTTGCCCACATCAATATAACAGGTATTTCCCTTCAATGCTGCTGAAATGGCATTGGATCGGCTAATTCCCAAACTTCTCGCGTTATCATTGGTGGAACCTAACGGAATATATGCCAACGGACGCTGTATATCTGAATGAAGAAGAGAATTCGTAAGATGATGTAACGTACCATCCCCGCCACAGCATACTAAGAAATCGTACTCTTTCTCTACATCGTCTAACACATGATCCAGGCTTTCATTTTCCTTGAGCTGATATACACATACCAGATATTCCTTTGCTGCCTCCATAATAAAATTTGAAATAGTACTGCTTCTGTTTGCATTTTTTCCCGAAACAGGATTATATACCAATAAAATCTTTTTCATCATGTCTCATCCTCACTATTCATTATCAAAAAGCATATAATATTGCATGTTACGGTATTGTGATACAAGCTCATTATAAACATTTGTACTATACCAATTTCCATCCAAAGTCCGATATCCCAGCTTATTAATAATCGGGATCTTTTCCTGCATATCTAAAAGAAAACTCGTATATTCTGTCTTTATCCCTGCTAATTTTAATACTTGCGCTCCCAAGTAATTCAGACTCATATCTTTATTGATATTTTGAAGCTCCGAATCATAGTTACACCATACAATATAAGGAGTAATACACCGTTTTTGCTGTTCAGATATGCCAGTCCTGTTTTGTCCTTGCAGACCGGAAATAAACTCTTCATCTAATGCCGGCTGATGATCACCAAACATACATATAATAACCGGCTCTTCTACCTTGGAAAAATAGGAGATTAATTCTCCAAACGCCCTATCCGATTCCTTAACAAGTGTTAAGTACTTAACAACATCCTTATACTTTCTATATTTTTTTTCTACATTTATCAAATCCAATTCTGCCAAATCCGAAGTATATCCTCCATGATTCTGCATAGTCACATTAAAAATAAAAATCGGACCGTTCTTGTTTTCATATTCCTTGATGACTTGCTGATAATTAGAGGCATCCGATGCATAGCACCTGATCAGCTGTAAATCCTGCATATCCTCTATGGAAAGAAACTTTTGAAATCCAAGCTGCGGATACACATTATTTCTATTCCAATTATTCCCCTGCGCCGGATGTATCGCTACCGTTTCATATCCCTGGTTCAAAAACGCTGCTGCTAAGTTCGGTACATTGCTTAAATCATACATCTGATACGGATATACATTTCCGGAAAAGTTTGCCATTGAATTTCCCGTCAGAAATTCAAACTCCGAATTGCAGGTGCCTCCACCACCGACAGACACATATACATTACCCCTCATGGCATAAGAAGTCATATTATTTATATTTTCAAACAACGGATCCGATTGAAAATTTCCAATGACCCCTAAATCAGAAAATGATTCATTCATTATAACAATAACGGACGGTACTTCCTCTTCCTTCGACAAACTACCGTTATCACTATAAGACTCTAATATTTCATATACTTCCTTCCTCGAATAATCATCCGGTTTGGACACAAGCATCGATTGTGCTTCCATTACAAATGTAAATAATGCCCCATTTTTATAATACGTATTTTGAGGATCCCACGCGTCTAAGGTAACATCCACTATTTTCGCTAAATTGACATTGATGACAAGAAAGGCCAATAATACCACCTGCAAAATCCCCAAGCCAAGCATGGTCAATTTCTGTCTGATCCTTAATGCTTTATTCCTATTGGGTACATACAACGTAATGCACAATACAAATAAGTATAATAAAGACCCATGAACTATAGGATCAGATAAGTCAAACGAATAATTATCAGCCACAGACATAGCCGTTCTGTATGACATTAGATCGCTTGGCAGTAACGGATTTCCTTTGAATTGCAGGACATAATAATTTGCAATTCCAAATATCCATGCAAATAATAAAACAAGACTAAAAGCCATCTTAAAATTCCGGCTCAAAAGATATATTCCAAGCTCCAATGCCATAAATATCAAATAATTCATTATAATACTT